>CADEGZ010000019.1:0-7947 GCA_902827015.1 uncultured Pseudomonadota bacterium | reverse complement strand
CTAAAAGCTGGTGCCCTAAAAAAGCACCAGCTAGTTTAGTGATTTGCTTGCTAAAACCCCATTTCTAGTATTTTAATTAAGTCATGTTCAAACAAATTTTGGCGGGTTCAAATGTTCCAGATGACTGTAATGTCATTATTGAAATTCCTGCTCATAGTGAACCGGTTAAATATGAGGTAGATAAAAAAACAGGTGCACTTTTTGTTGATCGATTCATGACAGCAACTATGCGCTACCCTTGTGATTACGGATACATCCCTAATACTTTAGCAGAAGATAACGATCCCATTGACGTACTTGTTGTTAGCCCATTTCCACTACTGAGTGGCTGCATTATACGTGTGCGCCCTATTGGCATACTTAAAATGACTGATGAATCTGGAAAAGATTCGAAAATCTTAGCAGTTCCTATTAATAAATTGACTCCTCTTTATCACCACATTGAAAAACCAAACGATTTATTTCCTTTACTTTTAGAACAAATTAGTCATTTCTTTAAGCACTACAAAGATTTAGAAGAAGGTAAATGGGTAGATATTGAAGGATGGGAAGGCCCAAATGCAGCTAAAAAAGAAATAGTAGCCGGTATTATACGTTATAAGAAAAGCCAGCAAGAAACCCAACGGACTATCACAACAATAAAAAAAGTGAAAACCCCTATGATTTCTCAAAGAAAAACTTCTAATCCCATTAGCAAAACAAGAAAGCACTCTAGAAAGTCTCAACAAAAGAAAGTAAGAAAGTAACCAGGGATATCTTCAATGGATAGACGAAACTGTACTAAACGCAGATTAAGTTTTCGCCTCTTTATATTCGCTTTTTTTAGTGTACCCATATTATTGAGCACTTTTGTCGCAGTTGCCGAAGAAGAGCTAGAATCCCTTTCTGCTGAAAAAGCATTTAAATTACACGTCCATCTACTTAATAAAAATGTTATAAAACTAAACTTTCGAATTGCTCCTGGTTATTTTTTATACCACAAACACTTTCAATTTCGAACATTGGAAGGCCAAACAATTCAAGATCTTCCCCAATTCCCTCAGGCACTTATTAAAGAAGACAACGTTTTAGGGGAAAAGGATCAGGTTTATGCAAACCAATTAACGTTAATGATCCAAAACCCATCTACAACAAAACCTGGATTGCGTGTTCAATACCAAGGATGCAGCGAAAATGGTTTTTGTTATGCACCTACAGCTAAAGAAATTGTTTTTACTGCGCATGGTACAGCAAATATAAAAGATATTTCATTAGAAGATTTTAGTAAGGCAAATTCTTCAATAATTCAGGAAGAACAACAAAAATCGATACTTATTTCTCCCTTACAATCAGAACTTGATCGCGTTACCACTCAATTAAAAACAGGTGCCTTACCACTCACGTTATTATTTTTTCTAGGTCTAGGGATATTATTGGCTTTTACCCCCTGTGTTCTACCAATGATCCCAATTCTGGCCAATATTCTAGTGGGAGAAGATGTTCCGCTTTCAAGCCGACGAGCAGCCTTATTGGCTTCCCTTTATGTTTTAAGCGTGGCCATTTGTTATGCCATAGCAGGTACAATTGCAGGTTTGATGGGAAGCCATTTACAAATTACCCTACAAAAACCCATCTTTCTAGTAGCTTTAAGTTTTATGCTTTTATTATTCGCCTTAAATCAACTAAACTTTGTTCATTTTCAATTACCCCAAGTTTTTTCTGAAACCCTACATAATCTCCAACGCAAACAAAAACAAGGCTCCATTATAGGTGCTATCGTTATGGGTGGACTTTCTGCATTGATGATGTCCCCTTGTGTAACACCCGCGTTGGTAGGTGCCTTAACCTATATTGGACAAACTGGTAATGCGCTATTGGGAGGAACGGCGTTATTCGCAATGGCAATTGGCATGGGATTACCTTTGCTCTGTGTTGCTTGTGTGGGTAGCCATTTATTACCCAAGGTGGGCTCTTGGATGACATACATTAAGATAATTACAGGCATTCTATTACTCGCATTATCCGGTTCCATCTTAATGAGGGCACTTCCAAGTGCACCCCAAGAAAGCACCTCGGATCCCATTCAATTCACCTCCATACAAAGCGAAGCAGAACTTCACCAAGCGCTCGCCGCTGCCAAAGTTGCACGAAAAGCCGTTATTCTAGATGTATACGCAGACTGGTGTATTTCTTGTAAAAAAATTGATCAAGAATTGTTTAATAATAAGATCCTCACATCGCATCTTAAAGACACGCAACTGTTACGCCTTGATGTTACAAGGCAAACCACCACTAATAAAATTTTGCAAAACCATTTAAAAATTGTTGGACCTCCCACATTATTGTTTTTTAATATGGAAGGTAAAGAACTCAAAAATTATCGCCTTGTAGGAAACGTTGAATTTGAACACTTTCTGAAGCACCTCGATCATTTCCTCACTACCCAAGAAATTAAATAAGCAAGTAGACAATTTCGCCAAACTCCGGCAAACTTGCGTCCAGATATATCAAGTTTAAAGAGCAGCACCCTTATGGATATTCGCAAAGTAAAAAAGTTAATTGAATTACTTGAAGAATCTGGTGTTTCAGAAATAGAGATCCGTGAAGGCGAAGAATCAGTGCGGATCAGCCGACAAAGTCCTGCTCCAATTCCTCAATATACTCAAATTATGACTCCACCATATACATCTGCACCTCAACCTGCTTTTCAAGCTAACCCAACCCCAGTCTCTGCAGAACCAAACGCAGCTTTTATACCCGCTGCCAATGAACATGTTGTTACCGCCCCCATGGTGGGAACTTTCTACCGAGCATCAGGGCCCAATGACAAACCATTTGTTGAAGTAGGTCAAACAGTTAAAGTAGGGGCGGTACTCTGTATTGTGGAAGCCATGAAAATGTTAAATCAAATTGAAACAGAATATGCGGGCACAATAACCCGGATCTTGGCAGAAAATGGCCACCCGGTTGAATTCGGGCAACCTCTTTTTATCATTAGTGACGACTAATAATCATGCTAGACAAAGTTGTTATTGCAAATCGAGGTGAAATTGCCTTAAGGATCTTAAGAGCTTGCCGAGAACTTGGCATTAAAACAGTTGCAGTACATTCAACTGCCGATAGCCATTTAATGCACGTCAAATTGGCTGATGAATCCGTATGTATTGGCCCCCCCAGTTCTGCTCAGAGTTATCTTAATATCCCTGCCATTATTAGTGCTGCTGAAATTACCGATGCAGTCGCGATTCATCCAGGATACGGTTTTTTATCCGAAAATGCAGATTTTGCTGAACGGGTTGAACAAAGCGGCTTTATTTTCATTGGTCCAAAGCCAGAGAATATCCGACAAATGGGAGATAAAGTTTCTGCTATCCGCATGATGAAAAAGGCAGAAGTTCCTTGTGTTCCAGGTTCCAACGGTACATTAGAGAATGCACCAGAAGAAAATTTAAGACTTGCTCGAGAAATTGGTTACCCTGTTATTATTAAAGCTGCGGGTGGTGGTGGTGGGCGTGGCATGCGAGTTGTACACAGCGAAGCAGCTCTATTGAATGCAATTTCTCTGACCAAAGCTGAAGCCTTAGCCGCTTTTAATAATGGTTCTGTTTATATGGAAAAATTTTTAGAACATCCAAGGCATATTGAAATTCAAGTACTTGCAGATGGTAAAGGAAATGCCATTTCGCTTGGAGAAAGGGATTGCTCCATGCAAAGGCGCCATCAAAAAATTGTTGAGGAAGCACCAGCCCCTGGTATTTCTGAAGAACAACGTAAAAAAATTGGTAAACGGTGCGTGAAAGCTTGTTTAGAAATGGGTTACCGAGGTGCTGGAACATTTGAATTTTTGTATGAAAACGGTGAATTCTATTTTATTGAAATGAACACCCGCGTTCAAGTTGAACATCCTGTTACCGAAATGATTACAAATATTGATATTGTAAAAGAACAACTTCGTATTGCCGCAGGAGAACCACTTAAAATACGACAACAAGATATTAAAATAGAAGGGCATGCTATTGAATGTCGCATTAATGCCGAAGATCCTAAGAGTTTTGTGCCAAGCCCTGGAAAAATTCAACAATTCCATGCTCCTGGTGGACCAGGGATCCGTTGGGATTCACATATCTATCATGGCTATGATGTTCCACCTTTTTATGATTCTTTGATCGGTAAATTAATTGCTTATGGACAAGATCGAACAATAGCAATTGCCCGAATGCGAAACGCATTGGATGAAATTGTAATCGATGGTATAAAGACCAACATTCCGTTACACCAAAATCTTATACGAGATGCTAATTTCCACCAAGGAGGAACTCATATTCACTATCTTGAACAAAAACTCTCTAGCTAGAAATAATGGCCTGGTTACAACTTACCCTTAAAACAAATCAAAATAAAGTAGACATTTATTCCGAATATTTAATAAAAGCAGGTGCCGTTGCCATAACTTTACAAGCCACGGAAGACCAATCGCTGTTTGAACCTCTACCAGAAACAACACCTTTATGGGAACAGACATCGATTATTGGATTATTTGAAGCGAATGCTGATGTTGTCGCAATTAAAAAATTTTTAAAAACTCATTTGGGCAATGAAGTCATTCAAAACTTACAGTTTGAAACCTTAGAAGAACAAAATTGGACTAATGCTTGGATAGATCACTTTCAACCTATGCGTTTTGGTAAAAAATTAATGATTTGCCCCAGTTGGTGCGACAGCCCTGATCCAACAGCTATCAATATCTTGCTAGATCCGGGGCTTGCATTTGGTACTGGGACCCATGCCACTACTCGTCTGTGTTTAGAATGGTTAGATTCACACCCTCCTCATCGCGCTTTAGTTGTGGATTACGGTTGTGGCTCAGGAATTTTAGGAATTGCGGCACTAAAATTAGGCGCTTCACAAGTTTATGCGGTAGATTATGATACTCAAGCACTAGAAAGCACTAAAATGAATGCTAAAAAAAATGGCTTTAATTTAACAAAGATAATCCCTGTTTTACCAAATGCTCTAAAGCTGCCCCAAAAAGCTGATCTATTGCTCGCAAATATTCTAGCAGATCCTTTAATTGAGTTAGCACCCTTTTTCGCCAATCTGTTACACAAAGAAGGTATTATTGTTCTATCTGGTCTTCTGGAAAACCAAACAGAAAAAGTTTTTCAGCATTACAAAAGCTGGTTCAAAATACTCGAAGTCGCGTATGAAAATGAATGGGCAAGAATTAGTGCCATCAAATGTGTATAAACCCATATCCTTCTTAACAGGTTATGGTATTCTTTCTTTGTATAAAAGTCGGTATAATCATTACTTCATTTCATCTTTCTTAACCAACATGCATATTGGAAAAATAAAGTTAGAAAACAATCTAGTACTTGCTCCTATGGCAGGGATCACCGACAGACCTTTTCGCCAATTGTGTAAACAATTAGGTGCAGGTATGGCTGTTTCAGAAATGGTCTCCTCAAATTCTCTGTTAAGAGGCAGTGCTAAAACTTTAAGAAGAGCCAATCATGAAGGAGAAAGCCTACCACGCTCCATACAAATTGCAGGTGCTGATCCAACATTGATGGCAGAAGCCGCTCGTTTTAATGAAGCGGAAGGTGCGGAAATTATTGACATCAATATGGGTTGTCCTGCCAAAAAAGTATGCAATACCTTAGCAGGATCAGCGCTACTCAAAGATGAACCTCTAGTAACTCGTATTTTAGAAGCAACTGTTAAAGCTGTCTCAATTCCTGTTACACTTAAAATTCGAACGGGTTGGGATCCAAATCATAAAAATGGCGTTACCATTGCCAAAATTGCTGAAGAAAGTGGTATTCAAGCTTTGGCAGTTCACGGTCGAACTCGTTCCTGCTTTTTTAAAGGAGAAGCAGAATATGAAACAATCGCTGCTATTAAAGATAATTTACGGATCCCTGTAATTGCTAACGGCGATATTGAAACACCTCAAAAAGCCAAAGAAGTCTTAATGCAAACTAAAGTGGATGCCATTATGATAGGACGCGCTGCCCTTGGGCGCCCCTGGATATTCCGCGAAATTTCTCATTATCTTAATACAGGAACATTTCTTCCAGAGCCAACTTTAGTAGAAATCAAAAACATTCTACTAGGCCATCTTGAAAATTTATATCAATTTTATGGTGAATATACGGGAGCAATGGTCGCTCGTAAACATGTCTCTTGGTATAGCAAAGGACAAAACCAAAGTGCTCGCTTTCGCGATCATTTTAATCGTTTGGAAACACCGGATGAGCAAAAACGTGCAATCGAAGAATTTTTTACGTAATCAAGTCTCTTTAGCGCTACACGATTATTTTTCAAAACTCGATGGAGAGACTGCCCATAACATTTATGCATTGGTACTTGCCGAAGTAGAAGCGCCTTTGTTAGAAATCGTGATGCAATATGCTAAAGGGAATCAGACACGTGCTGCAGAATGGTTAGGTTTAAATCGCGGAACTTTAAGAAAGTTACTTGCTAAATATGGGCTAGAATAAGAAGGCTCTTTAAAAATAGAAGATTATCTGATATACCGTAACCAATGTATCGTCATAAAATATCTGTAAAAAAGAGAGGCCTGCAATGAAGTTGTTAAGTAATACAAAAAAAGTTATTCACCTGATATTAATTATGGCTATTGTAGCAATTGCAGCACCTTATGTAATTGGCAAACTGAATTTTTACGGTATTTCTTATGCTGCAGATGCAGCCCCTAAATCCTCTACAATACCGGCAAGTATTTCCTCTCTCTCCCTAAACGCACCTGTTTCTTACGCAGATGCGGTTGCACTAGCAGCACCTGCTGTTGTTAGTATTAAAACCACCAAAGAAATTCCCATGGAGTTAAATCCGCTTTTTCAAGATCCTTTTTTCCGATATTTTTTTGGCGATCCTCGTGGCAATGGAGGGGGTGGTGATGGAGAATGGAACGGTGGTGGAAGAGGAGAAGGTGGAAATGAGCGTCCCAAGGAAGTATTACAAGGGCTTGGATCAGGGGTTATTGTTCACGAAAAAGGCTACATTTTAACAAACAATCATGTTATTAAAGAAGCAGACACCGTTGTTATCACCCTAGCAGATGGTCGTACTGCAAATGCCACTGTTGTTGGCACAGACCCAGATACTGATTTAGCGGTACTACAAATAAAATTGGATAAACTGCCTGTCATTACAATGGGAGCTTCTCAAAAATTACGTGCAGGAGATGTTGTACTTGCTATAGGCAACCCCTTTGGCTTAGATAAAACTGTTACCCAAGGAATTGTCAGCGCTACAGAGCGTACCGGCGCAGATATTGGAATACTAGAAAATTTAATACAAACAGATGCAGCTATTAATCCTGGTAATTCGGGTGGCGCACTTATTGACTCTTTTGGTCGTTTGGTCGGTATCAATACCGCCATTTACTCTCGCTCTGGCGGTAATCAAGGAATTGGTTTTGCGATTCCCATTGATCAAGCCACCGACGTTATGAATAAACTCATTGAAGGTAAGCGCATTATTCGCGGTTTCCTTGGCATTATCATGCAATCATTAAATAAAGAGATCCGCGATTATCTTGATTATAAAGATCCAGATGGGGTTTATATTCGTGCCGTGGTGCGCGGTAGCCCGGCACAAAAAGCAGGTCTATTACCAGGCGATGTGATCACTAAAATCAATAACATTACCATTAAAGATGATCGGATGGCTTTACGCATTGTTGCAGGGTTAACGCCTGGCCAAAGTTATCCTCTTGAAATCTTCCGTAAAGGGGATCACATGACATTTACAATCATTCCAGTGGAGCGCAAACAACCTGCTCCTCCAGCAGCAAAGCAACCTAAAGGAAAAGAAAGCGAAAGCGACTCATAAGTTGAAGGATTTTCCTTTAGAAAAAATGGGAAAAGGTGATTGCGAAGAAGTCAATGAGGGATAGAATCTTTTGGGGTTGGAAAGGTTTGTCCTAATGCAGATGTCTTA
>CADEGZ010000018.1 GCA_902827015.1 uncultured Pseudomonadota bacterium | reverse complement strand
GCATTATCTAGATTGGGCTGAGCAGAAGACGCAACAGCAGAAGAACTTGCTTGTTGTTGATATGCAATTAGCATCGCTTTACCTCCTTGCACTTCTGTTACTGAACTAACAGAAGATCTTTCATCTAATACAGCCCTAGAATCCATCAATCTTGTATTTATATCATTAGAAACCACCTGTTTCATCTCGGGAAAATTACGGCTTAATGGCATATCTTCCCTTGAAGGCTCGCCATCTCTTGGTAGAAGTTCTCCGATGATTTGTTGCCTTACGCTCTCTCTAATTGCATCGCGCTCTTCGCCTCGCAACCTATGAGAACCGATAATTGGAATATATTTTCTTATCACTATCCATTCTTTAACAAATGTTCTACTCCATAAGGCTGTTAAAACACTACCTCCAATAACACCTAATCCAAGCCCGATCGCCTTAAGAATGGCCCATGGTAATGCAGGGGGGCTGTTTGATTCTTGTTGTGCAGTAGATCCAATATAAATATCACTGATCAATTTTAACATAATGACAACTCCATAAGTATATGCCATCAACGTTAAAACTTTCTGTTTATGTTGAGGTTTTAATACCTGAATTGTCAACGCTATTGACGCGCCTACAATAGCGGGTGTTTCTGATATTGCTATATTTGGAGACTGTGAAATATTAGTAACTAAAGAAGCTTGTTTTACAATCAAACCCAAATCTTCTATTAAAGCTTGAATATACCTACTATATAATAAGGCATTTAAAGGAATATCTACCGCGTGCGCAGTAATAAATATGCATTTATTTATTTCAATCCAAGTTTTTTTTCTTGTAAGGGAGATCGAATTCCAGATCATGTAAAACAATCCAATCGCCATTGGCGCTGGAAAAAAATTTCTCCAAAAATCTTCATCTGAAACTTTGCATTGATTTTGTTCATCCCAATGTTCGGGTCGCGAGCAATATACAATAATAATTTCGGTTAATACAAACGGAGAGATAGCACACATTCCTTCTATGAATGCCATCCAACCTCGCTTAATATGTTCAAAAATAGAAGCAGCACGTATTGGGTTCCATTTAAAGTATTCAAAAATTTTATGTGCTTTACTAAGAGAAATGGATAAAACACCAAAACCAAATCCAATTGTCATTGTACCTATACTAATTATTGCAAAAGCTGGTTGTAACCGATTTCGTAAATCTGGCCATAACTTAAAAAATTGTTCTAAAAAAAGATAAATCCCTCCCCCACTTAATAAACTCATCAATGCAGGATTTTCTCGCAAAATGGTGGCCAATCTTTCTAAATCTGCGCACCAATACACCCTTTCAACTTCTTCTTCTTCCTCAATAGCGCGGTAAGAAACTCCAGATCCACTGACAACCATTGGTGTGCTGTGATCAATAGGCAAAACTCCTCCATTACTTCGCATCCCTCTTGTGCCTTGCCCTCCATTATTTCCTTGTTCAAGCATTGTTATGCGTCCTCAATATCTTTCCATAAAAACCAGATGATCCGCTTCCTAGGCATTCTACCATTTCTCTTTCCCAAAATGCTAAAGACTCAACTTAGACTTTCGTTCAGTAGATTCATCCCTTGGTTGGATAGGCTTAAAAGCCTCTGATCTCAGATTCGAATCTATAACAATCGAGCCATTAGACTGACATGACTTTAAGTTTAGGGCATCCGCTCTGCCATGCTGTACACGCGAATTCTCGAACCATAAGCTAAGCGCTGTTGCTTCAAGTTTTGCACATTGCCTAACAACCGATAAAATATTTTTTGGCTCCAAAGCTTCCAGACTAGAAGTTAGACTAGAAAAATCAATATCTATTCTTAATTGATGCTGTGAACATTGTTTAGTTAAATCATTTAACTCATCTTTTAAACTATTATATTTTTCGATAAAATCTTGTAACTCTCGTTTATTAAGCAAGTCAAAACGCTTGTCACCAAAATTTTTACCAAGAGCAATGCCTATGATTTCCTTTCGCAAAATCACAGCATTATCGGAAAAACCAGATCTTAATGAGTAACCAAGAGCTCTTTCAAGAGCAGGAATATTCTCCAAATTTAATCCGCAAGCATAAAATGATTTTGCAAGTTCATATTGTGCTTCTTCATACGAATTAGATCCTTTTGGGACCTTCATCAAAGTATTAATTGAGATATTATGAACAGCCGTTGGTTCTAGTATTTTTAATAGAATTAGCATTTTCAACGCAATGCCTATCTTAAGAAAAATATAACCTTTATGGTGTGCATGACGAGCTTTCTCTGCTATAGTCATGATATCTGTAATAACCTCAAGCAGTTGTTTGATCTTTTCTTTACGCTTTACCATGTTGGTTTCTTGTTTGGCTTCTTTAGCTTTTTGCTCTATCAAAAATAAATAAATTGTACACAATGCAATAGGATTATTTTTCTGGCATGAATAATCAATCGCATTAAACCCAAAATTATCGGGTAATAAAGGATCTGCACCATGTTCTAAAAGCTCATTAATTAATACTTTTAAATTAGCTGAAACAAATTTACCCAAATCAACCCGAACCGCAAGATGAAGTAGTGTACGATGATCCATGTCTATCTGGTAAACTGAAGCCCCCTGCTCAAGTAAAATACTCAAGGGATCTGCACAAATATACTCTTCTTCCATCACCATACGTTTAAGTTCAGATATAAACTTACGAGCTGCTGTTAGAATGGCAATGGTTTGTAAATACTCCTCCGACGTCTGATCAGGGTTTTCACTAGCATACTCAAGAATATCCTTACCCTGGCACGTAGTTTCAACATCAGCACCATGATAGATCAAACCCCTAACAAGATTAGGTTTCCTTCTAGATACAGCAATCCATAAAGCCGTTTGGCATGTGACATTCCTCGCATTAATATCATCCTTGATCTCTTTAAATGAAAGTAGAAGCTCCAGCCCTAATAGATCACCCTCGCTCACACATTCCATTAATATGGTATTGCCACTTATAGCATGTCGGTAATTAATAACTTCATTTTCTATAGAAGCACCATGTTTTACTAAACATTCAGATATTTTAACCCACCCATTAATACAACCATGATATAGTGGAGTACGCCCTTGATTATCTCCTTCAGAAATTAATTTTCTGAAAGAAGGGATCGCACCCAATAAATACTCCAAAAAGTCGCCCCATCCTTCGATGGATGCTTTCGATAAGAGATTGCCACCTTGCTCATCTCGATAATCTAAAAGGAACAGGGTAGGATCGTTATGAGAATTTAAATTAGAATTCTCTAAGCCTAAATATTTAATGAGGGCACATCTTAAAAGTTCTACTAATCTCCAATGACCATTTAAACCTGTTATTCTATTTAAGACACCTATATTTAAGGTTGCTATTAATAAAGCGTCCCTTAATTGTTGTTGCAAATTTAGGCCCCACTGATTTTCTTCGTCTAATCTAGGTTCACAAAATTCTGGGCGTGTTAACAAATAGGCAACCACATCAATTCTGCCATACTTTACTAAATTACTCAGTATAGTTATTTCATCTTTATCACCAGATTTCATCCTAAAACGAATAAGTTTCACGACTGATGCGCCCGCTTCAACCAATGCTTGAATAATAGGTAATTTAACATTACTCCCCTGGCTAGCAGCTCGAATTAAGACAGTCTCACCATATTGATTTTCTTCGTCAATCCTTTCTCTAATTTCTCTTATTGAAAGTAAATAACGTACACCTTTTGTAGAACGATTTTCAATTGCCTGCATCAAAGCGGTACAATTTCCATCGTAATGAAACTCAATGACCTCCCGCTGTAAATCACCAGCCCCTGCTTTCATTAATATCTCAGCAACAACTGAATTGCCATTGATACATGCTATCAATAAAGCAGTTTGTCTAAAGACATTTTCCTGCGAAAATAGAAGTTTGAAATGGGGGATCTTAAACAAAACTAACATTTCTTGAGTAACGTCCTTTTCAGCCCATAACATTAAAATGTCATTCTGTGTTTTTTCTTGGCGATATTCTATAATTTGATTAGGATCTGCGCCAAAACCTTGTAAAAATTCGACCATCCTCCATTGTCCTGCAAGTGCCGCAATTAGAATGACAGTTAAATTTTCAGTATTTGATATACTCATCACATCTTTGTATTTTAGTATTGTAAATAAATGTCCCATTGATGTATTGAGAATTCTTCTAAACTTTGACTGTATTTTTGGTATTGTTAACAAATATTCCCTGGGCGACATTGACATATTAAGCGCGTTTTTAACCCCTAATATCGTTAATAAATATTGCACCGGTGTCATTGACATATTGAGCGCATTATTGAATTCTGGTATCGTTAATAAATATTCAATACCTTCTACCCATCCATGATTTGCGACAATGAGCAGCACGGAAAGAGGGGGTAAGAATTTTAACAAAGCTGTATATGACGCGCCTTCTTTAAGCAGCAATAAGACAACCGGCCAGTTTCCTCTTATAAATGCTACAAACAGAGCCGTGTGTCCCATGTTATTTTCTTTATTAATGGATCGCCTAAGACCAGGTATCTTTAATAAATAGTCCAGTTTTTTTACAGTTAAGCTTTCACGCATAACAGCCGTAATTAAAAAGGTGTTTCCATTTTCAGGATGACGATAATTAATGATGGGTTCGTAAGACTCCCCTGCCACACTCAAGACGTTGACCATGTAAACATCTTGAGTATGGCAATTTAATAATGCAAAAAATAAGGCTGTTTGGCCAAAAAAATTTTTTCTTCCAACTAATGAGAAAAAATCGGGATGATATGATAACCACTCGACACCAATCAAACAATTACTTTCTGCAGCCAACATTATTACGGTACTATCAGTCTTTTTTTGCAGATAATTCATAATTGCAGCCTGACTGGCGTTTGGTCTGTCTATAAGGCTGGAGAGTTCTTTTAAAGCTTCTTGTTCTATTTCTCTAGCTCTTTTAATACTGGCCTCTGACATTTCTTGAATACGTTTTCTACGAAATTGATTAAACATATAGATGGTCTCTATTTATGCCGAATTATGGGGCTAGTGATCATGAGCCTTGTGAAAAAAGATTATAATCGATTACGATAATCAATGATAATTAAATCAAAATACTGAAGCAAGAAGCAGCCACTGGCACTGAACATCTTAGCCAGTAAATTCACTGATTTTTCGGGTTAAATGTTTAATTCCTGTGCAATAGGAACGGCTGGATATCTAAAATGAATAGGCCCATCAGGTAATCCTTGAATAAATTGTTGAACCCAGAGATCCTGACTGTTAATTAATTCTTCTGGTGATCCTTCCCCCATTATTCTACCTTCAGAGATCAAATAAACATAGTCGGCAATTTCAAATGTATTTTTAATGGTATGCGAAACTAAAATAATAGTTATTTGAAGTGTCTTATTAATTAATTTTATCAAATGAGTTAAAACACCCATGGTTACTGGATCTTGACCAGCAAACGGCTCATCCAATAAGAGCAAAGCGGGATCACAAGCTATTGCCCGAGCCAAAGCAACTCTACGTTTCATTCCTCCAGATAAATTCTGTGTCGCAAAATCTTTAGCACCCCTTAAACCTACTGCTTCAAGCTTCATTAATACAATATCGTTAATCATTGATTCCGGCAAAAGGTTAAACTCTCTTAAAGGAAAAGCAATATTGTCAAAAACATTGAGATCCAAGAACAAAGCTGCACTTTGAAAAAGCATCCCCATATTATGTCTTATTTGAAATAACTGATTTCGGGTTAATTGTTCAATCTTTTCACCAAAAACAGTAACACTACCCTCATTGGCTTTATTAAATCCTGTTATTAAATATAAAATGGTGGTTTTACCACAACCACTTGGGCCCATAATAGCGGTAATTTGTCCCCTTTTTATATTTAAGTTGATAGAATTACAAATCAGTTTTTCATTATAACCAAAAGTTACATTTTTTAATTGTGCTAAATATTCATTTTCCATTTGCTTATCTTTTATATTCTATCTACGTACGGTATCTTAAAATTAGATTTAAACTCTTCTATTTTGCATTTCCCTTATTTTTAATGCTAAATTAAAAAGAACTTAACTACCACCTGTTCTTCAACCCAGTTTTTAAGCTATTAGCTTGCTTATTGGGTGCCCGCTAGTGTCCCATACAATTTTTATCCGCAATAAACCCGATCTATACAAAAGACAGCGGTCTATTACAACAGACCCTTAATGAAATCTAATAACAACGTTATTAATTTAAAAGTAGCAGGCCACTACGCTGCCACCAAATATATTAGCCAGAAAATCTATTTATTACTGAAAAAAGCAAATCATGCTCGTTCAAATGGCCAGTTAAATGTTTAATTGTAACTACCTAGGTACCCCAAAAGGCAGCTATTTTTCCCTTTGTTTTTTTGGGAACGGACATCCTGTCCCTTGACGCTCCCTACCATCCATGGTCGCGCATTCCACAAAAAAAGGGGAAATCTGCCTTTTCCGCCTTAGCCTTTTAAAAAGCCACCCGAGCAGTTACGATGTTTTTAAAGTATTTTCCCAAAAAATCTCATATTTTAGATGCAAGATGTGAGGTAGGTCGTGATGCCAAACATTTTTTAAATCACGGTTATACAGCTACTTCATACGCCGCTTCTCGGATCGAGAAGTGCCTTCGTCTTCTACTCTCTGTATCTCACGGACTTTAATCTCATTGTAAATATCAGTTAACATTTCTTTTCTTTCAGTACATTCGGTAACCACCTGCGCTTGTATCGAACTTGGCGAAGATCCTAACAAATACTTGTATAAGTTATCTTCTTTTTGGAGGGGGAGGTAAAGGAGGGAGCTGCTTTTTTATATTATAGCCAACAGGTAAAGGAGGAGGCTGTTTTTTTGAATGAGAAAATTGGTTAAATTCCGACAGTATCGCGTGCTGATTTTTTAATCTTTCTATATCACTTTCTAAACTTCCAAACTTTTGTGATTTTTTATTATTTTTTAAAACGGTTTTCACATGCTCCATAAAAAAATTTTCTTGGGCGTGATCACGAATATATGCAATAATTTCTGTTTTTTCTAAATTTTCTTTTTTTAAAAGTTCATTAAAAGATTTAAGAGATTCTATTTCTTTTTTTGGCATTCTTTCTTCTAACTTTTTCTTCATATCATCCAGTTTACCTTGATGAGAAGCTCTCATGGTTATTTCAGATATCCTTGTAATTACCGAAAGAGGAATCCCTTTATTATTTAATTCATCAATTTCTCCTTTAATATATTGTTCAATCCAAAATTTTTCATCTGATTCAGTTACAGGTTTAGATAGTTCCTTCTGTCGTTCAATTTCCCTTTGACTTTCCCTTTGATACTCTAGTTTTGCTCTCTCACGGGCATCATATTCGATATTTTCTATTTCTGATAAAGGTATACCTTGATCTAAAGCGTGGGATTTTAACTGCTCTATAATGTTATTAGATTGTTCTATAGCTGCAAGGTTATTGCCTAACTTTTCTATTTTTAAAGCTTCTCTATAAATCTCAACTTCTAACTTTTTCATGTTTTTTGCTTGGAGAGCTTTTTCTTGACTTTTCATCAACTCATCTCTATTTTTCCTATCTTCTAACTTAATATATTCTACCATTAAAGCCAGGACTGCAGGATCTGTTAGATATTCGAAAATTTGTTCACCAGTTTTTTCCAACGATGGTTTTTTCCAACCTCTATCTGCCATCCAATATTTCCACTTTTCTTCATGTAATTTACTTAATTCTTCTTTAGGCAATCTAGATAGCCTTTCTAAAGTGTTATCGTCAAAACCAATTGCTCTAATGTATAAGTGAATGTCGTGATAATTTTTATTAACAAATTCTTTAATTTCCTCTTTTTTTTGAAGTTCCTGTATCTTATCCTTAGGTGGTAGCTGTGACGGTAAGGGAGGAGGCCCTTGCCTTTTAGGAGGAGGTGGTGGCACAGATCTTTCTGCTTCCAAAGAAGATACAGATCTAGCCTCATTAGCATACCATTGGTTTACTGTTTCAAAGAACATGACTGCACGTGTCCAATCTGATTTCTTCTTACGTCCCACTTTAGCTTGATTCTTGAATGCTTCACTACTAACATGAGTCAGCAATTTTTGACATTCATCTGCACTTAAAAATTTCTCTCTTTCTCTATCTAAACGTTTTGTCAACTCATCAAGTACTTGTTCCGACATCCCGCCCCGCGCGTCAAGATCCGTCAAAACTTGTCTATAATGAATATCTGACATAAAATCACCTTGTTTTTAGCACCTTCACCTATTTAGTAAGACTAACAAAAATGGCAAAAGTTCAACGTCAGAATATAATGCACGTTCACTACATGATCGCATATTGCTTCTCAAACGACTTTGAAAATTACAGACTAAGTATGGTGGTGGCGGTACCTGATCTCGACTGGAGACTAGTATATAATATTTTAAATTCAATTAGATAAGTCTAATCATGACAAAATTGTCTCCAATCAAGATCAGGTACCCTGATTAAGTTTTCAGGATTATTTATCAGCATATTCAAGATCATCCAAAGAATGCCGATAAAAACGGTAGGAAATTATTTTTAAAAGCACTTTGGGCTGCTTTTCCATGCACAAAAACTAACCAAGGTCACAATAATTGATATTGTTGGTGTTTATCGTATGCGCATTAAAAATAAATTAAATTTACCTATACACCTAAAACATGAGTCATTTAAAGAAGATTCAATGCACTGGATCATTGAAATAATACTTGGGAAATTTCAATCATTTAAAAATAATCCTCGTGGTAATTTTTTATTGATTAAAGCTTTATGGACGGTTTTAATTGTATTTATTATCTCAGGGCTCATCATGTACATTATATATTTGATCCACAAGAACAATTTATTTGCTATATAAACAAAAACTTCTACCACGCAATAACTGCACTCATAACAGGTTTTTTTACTGCAATATCTATTGTTTACTGGCAAGCCTCTAAAATATATCATCAAAAATGGCGTTACTGTTCTGATTTATATAACAAAATAATTAGCATCAATCCCTATGAACAAGAAAAATATCGCATACTTTCTAATGCATTAGCTATTGATCTTGTTCTCTTAGACTTATGGTCTCATAGATCTTTTAAAGAATTGTTTCGGGATGAATTAGAAACTGCAATTAAACATTATAAATGTAATTCACCCCATCCTTCACTCTCAGACAAAGTTAACAAGAGACAACTAAGTGAAAAAGAAGCTTTAGAAATTTTACAAGCTAATCAAGATAGGCTCATGAAAAATTAATCCCCCCTCAGTAATGTTCGGTGAGCGATCAAGAAAAAGGAACTCTAAAAAGTTAGTTAATATACACTCTTTCTCTTATACTTAAACTTCGACACATTTTCACTATTTTTATGATTTTTGATGTAATTTATTGATTTTATTGGTGCCGAAGCGCGGAATCGAACCGCGGACCTACTGATTACGAATCAGTTGCTCTACCAACTGAGCTACCCCGGCTATATCAGAACTAAGCTGCCGATTATAGAGCAGCCCTCACTATCGGCGCAATATCGGATTGTTTGCTCAACTTAATTAATTAAAAATTACAAATGTCAATTTCATCCAAAATAAGGAAAATTTATGAAAAACAGCAAAACATCCTGTACCTTAGAAACAGGATTTTCCTTAATAGAACTTATGGTGGTAGTAGCAATCATCAGTGTTCTGAGTAGCATCGCTCTTCCAGCCTATAAAGACTATATAATCAGAGCAAAAACCATTGAGTTTTTTGCCATGGCGCAGCCTGCCAAACTCGCAGTCGTTGAAGCACTTATCGCCGGCATTCCTAAAGTAGAGATTAATAATCAAAAATTAGGTTTAGGAAAAATTGAAAATCAAGGAAATATTAAAGATATTTCTATTGCAAATGCGGTTATCACCATTACTGCAAATTCAAAAGCATTCGATATCCCGGAAGACAAATCCTTTAAAATCGCTTTAACTCCTATTGCAGAAGGAAGCGCTATTCGATGGGAGTGTATTGCAGAGCCTAATGAATTTAAAAAATACGCCCCCACCAATTGCCGATAACTACCAGTTTTCTTCTTCCCCAGTCTTGCTAGATTCTAAACTAGAAGGACTTGGAGCACTTCCTCTTGTATTAAAGCTCCTGGTAAACTCTGGCGTCACTTTAGGGTGATCATTCATATTGCGAGGAGAACTGTCGTTCAAAAATTCCCGCATTCGGTCTTCTTGTTCCTCTTGCTCTAAAGGAGTCGCCGGTTGCGCATATCTCGTACAACCACTCACCACTATACACAATACCACTAACCATACATATCGCATCTTTCGCATCCTAAAAATACCCAAAAATATCTGTAACAATATGCAACAATACCTCAATCACAATCAATCCTATAATAGTCCACTCTAATCGAGAGGAATGTTGATGATTAAGCTCTGCTGCCAACATATCAAATAACTCTTGTAAAATACGTAGCCGCTGGTTTAATACACTAACACGACGTTCACGATCGAGATGATGAGCTACTAAACTATAATAAGATTCAAGATCTGAATACTCCCAAAAAAACTCGGGTGTATCTAATAATTCTTGATGCAAATTAATAGAGCTTCTGTCTATAAATAGTCTTCCCATCATACGACGAATATCTTTACGTGACAATTTAATATTGCCTTGTTGAGCTAATAATTCAGGTAATTCTTTCGTTAAATGAATGGTTTTTTGAATGGTCTGTTCAAAGACTCCTAACTTAACCGATTGAGCCAACCCGTGTGAAAAAGCCAATTTGGTTAAAACGTCCTGGTTAGGCAAAATGATCTCATCATCTTCAATTCTAGCGTGTTCACCATAAATATAATCAAAGACTTCATCTTCAATGATTTCCAAATGTTGTTGTTCGAAAGGGCGAATTTCTTCTTGAATGCGACGCTCTGTTTTTTCTTCCACTCCCCAGTAGACTATTGCACCAAACGGAAAGAAAAAAATATCGCCTTCTTGATCACGCACTTGAATATGTAAAACTTCACGAAAGCGCGTCATCTTATAAGAAGCTTTAAGATAGCTAGTTAACCTAGATGAATTAAACGATGTCGAAAGACAATATGCTGCACAACGCATATGCGGCTACGGATCCCTCTTCAAATATGGTATAATCTTAGCACGTTTCTAAGTAAAATGTCAGGGTATACCTTTTGCGAATGAATTTTAGGCGTTGCTGGTATAGGCACTTTTAATGTAAAAAACGTTTTTTTAGTAATATAACTTTTGTGAGTATTTTATGGCCCAATATATCTTTTCAATGAATCGCGTTGGTAAAATCATACCCCCTAAAAAAGAAATACTAAAAAATATTTCTCTTTCTTTTTATCACGGTGCCAAAATCGGCATTTTAGGTCTAAATGGTTCGGGCAAGTCAACATTGCTAAAAATTATGGCTGGCATCGAAAAAGATATTATTGGGGAAGCAGCTCCACAAAAGGGGATAAAAATTGGCCACTTATCACAAGAACCTCTCTTAGATCCTACCAAGGATGTGCGAGGTAATGTAGAGGAAGGTGTTAAAGAAGTTAAGGCCTTGCTCGATCGTTTTAACGAAATTAGCGCAAAGTTTGCCGAGCCTATGAGCGATGAGGAAATGAATGTACTCCTTGAAGAACAAGGTGAATTACAAAATAAAATTGATGCCGCACACGGATGGGAACTTGATAGAACTTTAGAAATTGCAGCGGATGCTTTAAGGTTACCCCCTTGGCATGCTAAGGTTGAACACCTCTCTGGCGGTGAGCGCCGTCGAGTTGCTCTGTGTCGTTTATTATTATCTACTCCCGATTTACTATTATTAGACGAACCCACAAACCATTTAGACGCAGAAAGTGTAGCGTGGTTAGAACGTTATTTACACGATTTTGTAGGCACAGTAGTTGCGGTGACTCATGATCGTTACTTTTTAGATAACGTTGCAGGCTGGATCCTAGAACTTGATCGAGGGCAAGGGATCCCCTTTGAAGGCAACTACTCTTCTTGGCTTGATCAAAAAGAAAAACGTTTAGCGATGGAAGAACGACAAGAATCTGCTTATAAGCGCACCATTAAAGCAGAACTTGAATGGGTACGCACCAATCCTAAAGGCCGACATGCTAAAAACAAAGCACGTCTTGCCCGTTTTGAAGAATTGAATTCTAAAGAATTCCAGAAACGTGCAGAAACAACCGAACTTTATATTCCACCCGGCCCCCGCTTAGGCGATCGAGTTATAGAATTAATTAATGTTGGCAAGGGATTTAACGATAAACTTTTATTTGAAAACTTAAATTTGAACATACCAAAAGGCGCCATTGTTGGCATTATCGGGCCAAACGGTGCAGGTAAATCCACTTTTTTTAAGCTCTTAACTGGACAAGAAAAAGTAGATTCAGGTGAAATTCATTTTGGCGAAACGGTACAACTTAGTTTTGTTGATCAATCTCGTGATGCTTTAAATAACCAAAAAACAGTATGGGAAGAAATTTCAGACGGGCAAGATATTATGATCGTAGGACAATGCGAAATGCCTTCACGAGCTTATGTAGGACGTTTTAACTTTAAAGGTTCTGATCAACAAAAGCTGGTTGGCGATCTCTCTGGTGGAGAACGAAACCGTGTTCACCTTGCAAAGCTCCTGAAAAGTGGCGGCAATGTCTTACTACTTGATGAACCAACAAATGATTTAGATGTAGAGACTTTGCGAGCATTAGAAGAAGCACTATCCGCTTTTCCAGGTTGTGCATTGGTTATTTCCCACGATCGCTGGTTTTTAGATCGAATTGCAACACATATCTTAGCTTTCGAGGATGAAGGGCGAGTTACCTGGTTTGACGGCAACTATACCGATTACGAAGCAGATCGACAATCACGCTTAGGAACAGATGCATTACAGCCTCATCGGATCAAACATAAAAAATTACAGACTGTCGCATAAAACACATAATATACCCAAAGCGAATTAAATGTAACTTAATACTTCACTTAAACGCTTTATTGCTCTTACTTCCATGCCTTCAATGGGGGTTTTAGGAGCATTCCCGTGCGGAATGATGGCCCGCTTAAACCCATGTTTAAATGCCTCACGTAAACGCTCTTGGCCGCTTTGCACAGGACGGATCTCGCCAGCAAGCCCTACTTCTCCAAAAACAATCAGATCATTAGGCAAAGGACAATTTTTAAGGCTGGATACCACTGCCAACAACATGGCCAAATCTGCTGCAGTTTCTGTAACGCGTACACCCCCCACAATGTTTACAAAGACATCTTGATTGTAAGTCACAACACCGCAATGGCGATGTAAAACTGCCAGTGCCAATGCTAAACGGTTTTGTTCAAGACCCACTGTTACGCGCCGTGGATTGGCTAAATGGCTTTCATCTACCAGTGCTTGTACTTCAATCAACATGGGGCGACTGCCTTCCCAAGTAGCCATAACCACACTACCTGCCACTGTTTCGTTATAACGAGATAAAAAAATAGCAGAAGGGTTATTAACTTCTTTTAAACCCCGATCGGTCATAGCAAAAACGCCTAATTCATTGACTGCACCAAAACGATTTTTTACTGCTCGAATCACTCGAAAACGACTGTCTGGATCCCCTTCAAAATACAACACCGTGTCTACCATATGTTCCAAAACACGAGGACCAGCCAAAGTACCCTCTTTGGTTACATGCCCCACCAAAAATAAAGCAGTTCCCGTTTGTTTTGCATATCTTACAAGTTGTGCTGCGCTCTCACGCACTTGCCCCACCGAACCAGGTGCTGATTGCAACAATTCGGTATATATGGTTTGAATCGAATCCACTACCATCATTTGAGGTTTTTCAATAGCAGCAATTTCTAAAATACGTTCTACTGCTGTTTCCGCTAATAAATTCAACCCAGACTCGACCAAGCTTAAACGTTCAGCACGCAATTTAACTTGGCTTAGAGATTCTTCTCCTGTTACATATAATGCTGAACAATGACCCGCAAAATTAGAAAGGGTTTGCAACAATATCGTGGATTTACCAATACCAGGATCTCCCCCGATTAAAACCACCGATCCTGCAACTAGCCCTCCCCCCAACACCCGATCAAGCTCAGACAACCCTGAGGACATACGGATCTCTTGCACAGCTGGAACAGAAGCAAGCTCAACAACAGTGGCTGTTTCTACTCCTGCGTACCCTTTAAAACGTGGATGTTGATTATTTAATGAAGATTTAGGCGCCATTACAATTTCAGTCAGTGTATTCCAAGCTTCACAGTCCCCACATTGACCACTCCACTTGGGACTAACTGCCCCACATTCTGTACAGGTGTAAGACATTTTTGGTTTAGTCACTAAATCCCCTTATTCTCTAAAAGGCAAGCTTAAATTGTAACATTTTTTAGGCAAATCGTGCCCGTCCAAACCTAGAGAGTATCAAGTTTATAGCCATAAATGTCGATAAGATGGTATGCAAGCAATCGCTTCTGAAATACTGATTAATTCTTATCAAATTACACGTCAAAATGCTGGCGATGCCTATGAATTTATTTTAAACGATGAGTTATATGTTACCGAGTGTATTAAGGTAGAATCAACACCAAAAGGACTTATAAGTCCCATTAAAAATTCAAAAAAAGCACTGGAGGGGATGCTTTTTGAATTAAACCACGTTAGAGTTAACCCTAAACTGGATAATTCTCAAATTATCTATCACCTAACAAGTGCTTTAAACCAAATTGGTGTTAAAGTATCAAACCAACCGCACAAAGACTCAATGGCCGTTTGTTTCAAGCCGCTAGGGGAAATAAGCGAGAGTGTTCGTTTCTACCTCAATAAAGAGGGGAAATTGATCTTTCTCTCTCCAGCCATGCGTCCCCGGTTGGTTTATTCCAAACCCAAGACTTAATTATCGATTTGTTAAGTCTGTTTCTTCATCGATTTTCTTTTCTGCAGGTGTTTCCTCTTCTTCAGCCATTTGTTTTGACTTTGGTTTTCCATGATGCTTATGGGCCTTCTTAGCATGATGCTTATGTTTTTTCCCATGATGCTTCTTTTTGCCATGGTGCTTTTTCTTACCATGATGCTTGTGTGGTTGTTTTTCATGCTCTCCTTGCATCATGCTTGGTTGTTCTGCGGTGTTTTCTTCCAGCGCATAAACAACAGGACAAGCCAGTGCACCTACTAGCAATGCACTCACAAACAAATTTTTCATATTATTTCCCCTTCTCCTAAAAACAAAAAAAGTTACATACCTACTCGTGAACAATAGTTCAAAACCAATAAAGCCGCAACCCTTCAAAGTGATATGTTAATGCATCATAAGTCTGGCTGTAAGGTTGGTCAACCGTCGACCTCCGCGCACTGTGCGCACGGCCATCGCTATTGCCCTTACCTGCCCCACCACAACGACCAATGATTTACCTCTAGTAATGCCCGTGTACACCAAGTTTCTCTCCAATAACATATAGTGCTGAGTAGCAATAGGGATCACCACAGCTGGATATTCAGAGCCTTGAGCTTTATGAATTGTAGTTGCGTAAGCCAATGATAATTCATCTAACTCATCTAATTCATATTCAATAAGACGCTCTTCAAATAAAACACTTATCAACCCGATTTCTTCCTCAATCTCAGTAATAAAACCAATATCTCCATTAAATACCTCTTTGTTATAGTTATTAACCGTTTGTATCACTTTGTCTCCCTCTGCAAAAGTAGAACCAAAACGTGTTATAGGATGCTTGCCTGCACAATTTAGCCGCTTTTGTAAATCAACATTCAAAGCTCGGGCACCCAATCCGCCCCTATTCATTGGCACTAATACTTGAATATGTCGAATAGGGTCAAAACCAAAACGCGCTGGGATCCGTTCTGTTACCATAATCATTAACTTTTCGTGGATCGCTTCGGGAGTATCAGCCTCTACAAAATAAAAATCAGTTAATTCTTGAGGCATCGATTTTATTTTTGGAAGTTCTCCTCGATTAACACGATGAGCATTCACAACAATTTGAGAAGTTTTAGCTTGCCTGAATATTTCCGTTAATCGTACCGTTGGAATCTTTTGAGATTCAATTAAATTTCCCAATACTGCACCAGGACCTACAGAAGGAAGTTGATCAACATCTCCAATTAACATAAGGACCGCAGAATTTGGGATCGCCCTTAAAAGATAATGCATCATTGCAATATCAACCATCGACATCTCGTCTACAACGACTAAATCTGCTTCTAAAGGATGCGTTTCGTTTCGCTTAAACCCACGCCCTTCTGGTTCAAATTCCAACAAACGATGTAATGTTTTTGCTTCTAATCCTGTTGAATCTGCCAACCGCTTAGCGGCTCGTCCGGTAGGTGCACACAAAATAATATTTCTTGTCTTTGCTCGAATAATTTTTAAAATACTATTTACTAAGGTTGTTTTACCTACACCTGGCCCACCTGTGATAATCACCACTTTATTTTGTAAAGCAATTTGAATGGCCGACTTTTGAGTATCCGATAAATTTAATCTTGTTTTACTTTCCACCCACGGAATGGCTTTATCGATTTCAAGATCGTTAATCCACGGGCTTTTATACGAAAGAAGTCTTTTTAAATTTTCATGAACACCCACCTCAAATCGATACAAACTCGCTAAAAAAATAGCGGGTTGATTGTCAATCATTTCAGCGACCAAACGCCCTTCTTTACTTTCAGATTCAATCGCTTTAACAATGGTTTCTTTAGGGATCTCTAAAAGAGTTACTGCTGTATCGATCAACTTCTCCAACAGCATTGCACAATGACCATCATTGCTATTCTCTTGTAAAACATGTCTTACACCTGCCTCTGCACGCATAGAGGACTCTCTTCCAATTCCCAAACGTGTTGCAAGCATATCGGCGGTTTTAAAACCAATGCCCCGAATATCCAAAGCTAATCGATAAGGATTTTCCCTAACTTTTATAATAGCCTGGTGCCCATAAGTTTTATAGATCCGCACAGCTCTTGCTGTTCCTACCCCGTGGGATTGTAAAAATACAATAATTTCCCGAATAATTTTTTGATCTTGCCAAGACTTAATTACCATGTCTCGACGACACTGCCCTATGCCTGGCAGCTCCATAAGTCGATCTGGATCCGCTTCAATAATTTCAAATACTTGAATGCCAAATGCTTCTACTAATCGTTTCGCAAAATGAGGGCCAATGCCCTTCACCAAACCCGATCCTAAATATTTTTCAATACCTTCTAAAGTAGAAGGCATAACGACTCTAAGTTGATCTGCTTTAAATTGAAGGCCATATTCTCGGCTTGTAACCCACATTCCTGTACAATCCACATACTCACCCGGATTAACTGAAACCGAACATCCCACAACGGTTACTAAATCTCGTTGCCCTTTCGCTTTTACTTTTAAAACACAAAAACCAGATTCCTCGCTATGAAATGTAACACGCTCAATAGAACCACTTAGATTTTCTATAGTTGAGCGCGATATCATTTTTTCTTTATCCAATACCACAATAACGGCCCTTCATTAGAATAGAATGATTGAGATCCTGTTTTAAGCGTTGACAACGACGAAGCTTACACCCCAGACGTAATTGGCTTTCAATATTTTGAATTTTTTCTTGCGTTTTTACACATCGTTCTTTAAAACGTTGCTTCTTTAACATTTCTTTTTTCATTTGCTTTTGCAAACGTGCATGAATACGAGCACGTTGCTTCTCAGAAATTGTAATCTGCTTTATTATTTTTTTATTCTCTTTTTCTTCTCCTAAGTTTTTTTTCTTATTTGTTCTCTGGTAAACATATGGCAAAAATTCTTGACTTTTAGAATGTTTTAAACAAGGCCGATCGCTAAACTCAAATGTTCCAAATTGATCAACACAACGATAAACACCCGCTGTTACAATATCACCAGAAAAGACCATTAAAAATATAATGAATATCCCCTTAAAAAAACACATATTTAAGACATACCCTTCATACTTAAATTTTATACGTTGTTGCAACGCCCGTTTGCATCCTCATGTATTATTTAGGGCGCTTTCTCGTGTTGCACCTAACCTAAAATCCGATTGTGGAGGGTATACTTGCCAATCAATAGCTGTCTTTCCAACACGTTCTAAATATTTATTGGTTGCTGAAAAATGCCTACAACCCAAAAAACCTTGATGCGCAGAAAAAGGCGATGGGTGCGTTGCTTTTAACACATAGTGGCAATCCGTATGAATAATTTGCCCCTTTTTTTGGGCATAAGCACCCCACAATAAAAAGACAATACCCTTCATTTGTTCATTCAAGATCTCAATTGTACGATCTGTAAATTGTTCCCACCCCTTACCTTGGTGAGAAGCAGGGCGCCCTTGCTCGACCGTTAGTACACTATTCAACAATAAAACCCCTTGTTTTGCCCAGTCAACTAAACAACCATTTGAAGACGGTGGAATACCTAAATCATCTCTTAATTCTTTGTAAATATTGACCAAAGAAGGCGGCAAAGGGATCCCCGGTTGAACTGAAAAACAAAGCCCATGTGCTTGATTAGGCCCATGATAAGGATCTTGGCCTAAAATAACGACTTTAACCTTTGCAAGAGGTGTTAAGGCAAATGCCTGAAAAACATTTGCACTTTTAGGATAAATTATCTTTTTTTGATCTTTTTCGTGCCGCAAAAACTCACGCAACTGCTGCATATAAGGCTTATCAAATTCAGCACCTAAAACTTGTTGCCAGCTTTCTTCTAACATAGAACGTTTAATATAATCTTCATGCAAATCGACATTTCCCACCGCATAACTGTATCATATCCTTCGTCTTTCAATGTGACTCGTGCCATCCTGTCGCTCGCCCTGCGGGTACACACCACCTTACAGCATGTCGAAAACGGCTGTCCTGCCGTTTTTTATTGCCGGCTCGGTTTCGCCTATGCTCCGCGGCTCACCTTCACCGACGTCGCGTCGCAATTTGAAATGCTTTGGGTATATACTACCATCACAATCATGAATAAGTTAACCTCTCCCCAAAGTGAACAAGAATTGCTCACACGCTGCCATCGAATTGCGGGTAAAACCCTTGCAGAATTGGCCCAGACCTACCATCAAAAAATACCAAGTTCTTTAACTCAAGCCAAAGGTTTTATGGGGCAACTCATTGAACGTGCATTAGGAGCCAATGGTTTAAACTTACCCGAGCCCGACTTCCCAAACCTAGGTATTGAACTTAAAACCTTACCCTTAAATACAAATGGTCAACCTCGTGAGTCTACTTACGTTTGTACTGCTCCTTTAGGGCTTAGTGCCGAAATTGAACCATGGGAAAATTCCAGAGTCCGAAAAAAACTGGCACGTGTTTTATGGGTACCCATTGAAGCAGATCCTAATATTCCATTGATTAACCGACGCATTGGCACTGCTTTACTTTGGAGCCCCAGTCCCACTATTGAAAGCATACTTCGTCAAGATTGGGAAGAACTTACCCTCATGTTACACCTTGGTCAAATTGCAAATCTATCCGCTAAAATAGGGACTTATCTACAGATCCGTCCTAAGGCTGCTCACAGTCGTATTTTAAGCCCTGCTATTAATGAACAATGTGAAGCCGTACGCATTAATCCAAAAGGTTTTTATCTGAGAAGTTCATTAACTCAAAAAATACTTAAAGAAAACTATTGTTCCTAACTAATTGGCAAGTCTAAAGAATATTGTCATACTGGTTCTTTTTAAATATGTGGTGGATAAAAACACAAGGTAACCAAAATGAATCTAAAGCACGTTCTTAATTCTAAAAGCCATGAAAATAAAGTTATTATTACGACTGGTATGGCTTTGTTTGCGATGTTTTTCGGCGCGGGTAATATTTTATTCCCATTATTCCTAGGCGCAAATGCTGGCCAAAATATTGTAATTACCGCCTTAGGTTTTTTAATTGCAGGGGTTGGAGTCCCTTTTCTAGGGTTAATTGCGACAAGTCTTTATCAAGGTAATTACCATAACTTTTTTGCGCGCCTTGGAAAAATGCCCGGCTTTTTGATGATTAGTTTTCTGATTATCATTATTGGGCCATTAGCTGCTATGGTGAGCACGGAAGCAATAACTTTTAATGATCTATAGGCTTTTTTTACAACTTTTCTTAAAAACAATACTCTATTTAGTTTAATTTACTGCCTTATTGTTTATTTACTGGCATATCGTGAAACTAAGGTCGTCACAATATTAGGCTTATTCTTAAGCCCGGTTAAAATTGTTTCCTTTACTTGCCTGATTATTATCGGCTTTATCTATGCCGAACCCACTCTCCCAAGCTCTTTAACCGCTATGCAAGCGTTTAAAAAAGCAATCATTAATGGTTACAACACTATGGATCTACTCGCTACATTTTTCTATTGTGCTGTCGCTTTTAAAGCAATTGAACAGTCTGTAAAAAAAGATGTTTCGTTAAATCCAACAACCATGACTTTAAAAGCGTGCATTATTGGTGCAACTTTAACAGGTGCCGTGTACTTAGGCTTTATGTGGATAGCGCACCATCATGCTACTGTCTTACAAGGGCTACCTGAAGAACAAATGATAAGCGCCATTTCCACCGCTATACTTGGTAAATTTGGTGGTCTTTTCGTTTGTATTTCTGTTTCTTTTGCTTGTATTGCAACGGCACTCGCACTCGCAGATGTTTGTAGTATTTATCTTCATGAAGAAGTTTTTAATAAGAGAATTTCTTATCATCTTTGTTTAACACTGATAATTTTAGTTACTTATTGCATGACTAATTTAGGATTTCAAGGTATTTTAAATTTCAGCGTTCCTATCTTACATATCATTTATCCGGCATTAATTGTATTGTGCATTTTTAATATATTACATAAATTTAAAGGGATTAAGCTGGTTAAGCTCCCTGTTTTATTCACCATTTTAACCACAGCAACTCTTTTGTATACCTTTCGCACTTAACTTAAGCTTAATGGCGCCACTTTAAACTTAAGTATAAATTTATCTCTAAAAATTTCAGAAATTCATAGTATATTCTTGTTTAGATTAAATCAATTTAAACAATTTTTCTATTTGCAATAGTCGGAAAATACGGCTAATAATATTAATGAACAATACACATATTTTATTTTTTGGATAGAATTTTGTTAAAGGCTAATGCATTATGAATGCCAGCAATAAAGGTACAAAGAAACACGCACATCGAGCCGATTATCTTTTGGTCACTTGTATTGATTTTCGCTTGATAGATGAGGTCACAAATTTCATGCACCATCGTGGGCTTAAAGATAAATATGATGAACTGATAGTAACTGGTGTTTCTCTTGGAATTGTTCGGCATCCGTCGTGGAAGAAAGCTTTCTTTTCCCAGCTTGCTCTAATTAAAAAAATCCATAAAACTAAAACTATAATTTTATTAGATCATAGAGATTGTGGGTTATATAAGCATGTATTTGGTTCAAGAAGACTGAGAAATCGTATTGAAGAAACTAAGCTCCATCATAGAGAAATGTTAAAATTCAAAAAAGAAATTTTAACACGATGTCCTAATTTGCGAGTCGAACTATTTATTATGTCACTTGATGGGCAAGTGGAAGAAATCAAAGCTTAGCATTTAAATCGCCCTTGGAATTCACAATATTCACTTAGTAATTACTTAGAACTTCTCAGAGCCAAGAGTTTTTGTTTGCGCTTACTTCATTTTCTATGTTAATAATTTTTCTTTAATTTTATCGGGTTAATGCTTAGATCGACAAAAAGTTTCTTTTAAAAAACATAATAAACAAAGAGAAATAATTAAGGAAATTGGCAGTGCCATTAAAGCCCGTTGATATTCCACTAAATTAAATACTTTCTCTACATTTCCTTCTACAATCGGTTGTGAACTGCTACTCAAATCTAAGATTTTTCCTATAATAGGTTGTGCAATAGAACCCCACAATGTATTTAAGGCATTGGTAAAACCAATGGCGGTACCTGAAACATCTGAAGAATGAATTTCTCTAACTACAGCAAAGGCTAAAATAAAACCGCTTGAGAAAAATCCTAGCCCAAATAATAAACTCCCTAATAATTCAACAGATAATCCTTCAAGATAAATAACTGCAACGCATATTACTAAAGCTGATAACGTTGCAATCATCATCGGTAAATTACGCCGCCCTAAATAGTCCGATACAAAACCCCAAACTGGGCCACCAACTACCCATCCCACATAAATTAAAGAGATACATAAGCCCGCTGTAGGGCGATCAAAACCGTGCGATTCTACCAAAAAAGGAATTCCCCACAACCCACCAAAAGCTAAGGTAGGAACAAACATGAAGCCGGCATAAAGCGCTGCAATCCATGTCTGCGAGTGCCGTAGAACTTGCCAAAATCCTTTTAAAACCCCTGCATTTACCCTTCGCCTTTCATTTGTTGCCGGCTCAGTTTGTTGCTCGCATACTAGTTTATATGCTCCGCTGTTCACTCTCGCTGGTGTCGTGTCGCAACTTGAAATGCTTTGAGTATCGCTCTTTGAAGAAAGCGCTGCTTTTTTAACAGTCGTATCTGCATGATCATGATAAATTTTGTCTTTAAGCACTAACCATAATAAAGTACTTAATAAAATCCCTAGTAATCCTCCCCATTGCATACTGGCTCGCCAACCAAACACTTCAACAATTTTACTAACAGTCGACAATCCAAAGACTGCTCCTAAAAATCCAACTGTGATGGTTAACCCTGTCATTAATGCAAAACGATTCGTAGGAAACCAGTAACTGGCAATCTTCAAACAACCAACCACCGCAAAAGAAGCGCCTACGCCAATCATGGCACGTCCAAATTTTGCTTCCCATAAACTGGTTGCAAGACCAAATACAATACTGCCAATCCCACAAAACAAAGAAGCAAATGTTAATAAGCGCCTAGGACCAAAACGATCCATTAAAAGTCCCGCGGGGATCTGCATCAATCCATAAGCATACAAACAATAAGCGGATAAGCTTCCAAACTGTTCTGCTTCTTTTGCAAACGCCAAAGAAAGTTCTGGCTTCATTGCACTAGGAGAAACTTGTAATAGGTTATCATAAAAATAAAAAAGTGCCGCGAGCCCCCAAATAATACATGCGCGCATTAAAGCACTTTTTGATAAAGAAGAAACGGTTTGTTGATTAGGAAGAACTAAACTACCAGTGCTCATCGGTGATATTCCTCATGTTATTTCTTTATGCAACACCCATCACCCAAGTTTGCAATAAAGATAGCTCTAAAGTAAAGATTTTTCTTCTTGTAAGGTATAAATAAAACCAGGGATAGGAGGATTAGATCCCTGCAGTTTGATATTTGCGTTTATATGCTTCAGAAAGTTCTACAGCGCGTTCCCGTAAATCTGGCGTCATATTATTAATCAAGGATGTTAATATCGTTGGTGTAACATCATTTTGTGCTTCTAATGCAATTTTTAACCATCCATAAGCATATACGTCACTTTGTTCAACACCCGTTCCATTTAAGTATAATAATCCTAATTGATATTGTGCTTGCCTTGCACCCTGATAGGCAGCTTTGCGGATCCAAAGGGACGCTATAACAGGATTTTTGGTAGCTCCCTGCCCCTCTAGTAACATTAAACCAACCATATTTTGAGCATAAGAGTGTCCTTGTTTTGCTGCCTTATAATACCAATTAAAAGCCTCCTCGTCATTTTTCGGAACAGCAACACCTTTATAATAAAGTTCAGCCAATTCCACTTCTGCGACCGCTAAACCTGCATCTGCTGCTAATAAATACCATTGACGTGCTTTTTCCAAATCTTTGGGAAGCCCAAAGCCTGTTGCAAATCTTCGTCCTATTTGATATTGTGCCAAATGAAATCCGCTTTGTTTGCTGGCTTTTTTATACCATTCAACACTTCTTACCATATCTTGAGGCACACCTCTTCCTTCTTGATACATAATACTTAACATTAATTGAGGATAAGGTTGATAGGTATATTCTGCGGCTAATTGATAACGACGGGCAGCTTCTTGTAAATTACGGGTAACACCTTTACCAGCATGATAAAGATCTCCTAATTCATTTTCTGCTGCTGCGGCACCATGATCATCTGCTTTTAAATACCAATAAGCAGCTTTTTTATAATCCTTTTCAACACCCCAGCCATCTCGATAAAAGTTTCCAACCAATAATTCTGCAGGTGCAAAACCACGTTCTGCTGCCAACATAAACCATTTAATCCCCTCTTGATGGTTTTTAATAACACCATCTCCAGTTTCATAAATAATTCCCAATTTAAAAGCGGCTTCTGAAGAGCCATGATCAACTGCTGCCCGATAAAAGCTAAGTGCTTTATCAAGATCTTTGTGAACTAAACGCCCTTCTAAATAAAAATCCCCTAAATCTGTTAGTGCCTCTGGATTTCCATGATCCGCTGCTGCCTGTAAAAAGTCCAAACCCTTATGAGCACTTTGTTGCCCTTTCACCCCTCGTACTAAAAGCCAAGCAATTCGATATTCTGCTTCAAAAGATCCTAAAGAGGCGGCACGTTCATACCAATGGTAAGATCGCTCATGATTTGCTTTTAATTCGTACCAGCCTTTACGATAAAGATCGCCTAGCGCAAGCATAGCTATAATATCACCTTGATCCGCCGCAGCTTCATACCAATGAATGGCTTGATGTATATTTCTTTCAGCACTAAATCCATCCCTATAAAAATGGCCCATTTGAACTTCTGCGAAACTAAGTCCACCATGAGCCGCTCTAGAGAACCAATAAAATGCTGCCTTAGGATCCTTAGCAATACCCTCTTCGCCGTTTAAATATATCTCCCCCAAACGTGCTTGCGCATACAAATCCCCGGCATTTGCACACTGCACCAAACTTGTCAGTTCCCGAGATTTCTTTGTGAGACATGTTGTGCAAGTTGCTTCTGTTTCCTCGCTTAGCACAACATTTCCATCGCGTTCCACTATCGGAGAAGGTGGCAAAGGCAGGGTACAAGCGGTTAATAGCAGCACCGCCCCACTCCCTAATCCCAACAGAAAAAATAGTTGCCTCATAGCAACATAGTATGGCATCGAACCTGCTAATTGCCTAGAGTAAGTAAGTGTATATATAGGGAAAATAATTTGGTATTCAACTGGCTTTATAATGCATAAAACTCAAAAGTGAAGGATATATGTTTTATAAAATTGGAAAATTCATTCTAACAGTGGTCATGTGGCTAGACATGATACTGGCCACCCTTTTATTGTATTTTTTAAGTTTTCTTCCCAAAAAATTTACCGCACACTGGTACTCTTATTTATTCCGAGGCTGGTGTTGGATTTTCATTCGTGCCCTTGGCGTTTCTCTAAAGCTTCATCAGAAAAATACAGCTCCTCTACCCACACAATATATCTTAATTGGCAATCACCCAAGCGCTCTAGAAGATATTGGCATGCCAGCACTCTTTAAAGCGCGATTTTTGGCCAAAGAAGAATTAAAAGATTGGTGGGTCCTGGGTAGGATCAGTGTGGCAGCAGGAACTTTGTATGTAAAAAGAGAAAGCAAAGAATCTCGTAAGCTCGCCAGTGAAACATTAATCAACCTCCTTATGCAAGGCCAATCGATCGGAATCTACCCAGAAGGAGGCTGTAAAGGACGACGCATTTACTTACCATTTCAATATGGTGCTTTCGATGCTGCTATTAAAACTGGTATTCCTATCCTACCGGTTTTTCTTCATTACGAAACCCAAGAAGAATTTGAATGGCGCCCAAAAGAACTTCTTATCCAAAAACTTTGGCAAATCAGTAAAAGCCCGAATAAAACTGCTAATTACTATGTATTTGATGCTATTTATCCCAACGAATTTGCTAATAAAGAAGCGTTATGTACTTATGTTCAAAATCTTTACCTGCAATGGCAAAGTAAGTACCTTGAGTGACATCAAAGCGTATTTTCATAGCTCTTTTCTTAAATAAATTCTTTGTACCATTCCATCCATTAATTGCTTTTCCTCGCTTAAATTAAAGGGATCAAGTGACAAACCAAGCGGTATTCCACTGCCCAAGTTTTGTGAGACGATCGTCAAAATAATCTCATCTATCAAATTCTCTCTCAAAAAGCTTTGGGCAAGGCGCGCACCACCCAGTAACCAAATATCTTTATCCGTTTGATGATTCCTTATTTTTTCCATAAATGCCATAGGGACATCATCTGTGAATGTGATACACGTCAGATTGCTTTTCATGGGTTTGGAGGTGAAAACATAAGTATGCTTACCAGGCCAAGCCCAATCACCAAAGGCTAGGATCTGCTTAAAGCTATTGCTACCCATAATAATCGTATCTATACGCTTCATCAGCCCTGTAAACCCAACAATTTCTAAATCATCATCAGTCTTTGGCTGGGGTAACCAATCAACATTGCCTCTTACATCCGCAATAAAACCATCTTGAGAGGCTGCTATATAGAGAATAACTTTGTTCATGTTTTTTTGAGATCCCGGGCGCATTACTTGCTGCATCTCAGGATATTGATCAGGG
>CADEGZ010000017.1 GCA_902827015.1 uncultured Pseudomonadota bacterium | reverse complement strand
TATAGAGAAAATATAAAATAGCTATAAATGCGTTGACTTAACAAAATACCACAAAAAAGTACTATTTAAATAAGGAACTTAAGAATTTTTGGGGGATAAATAATAAACGTTGTCTTTTTCCTTTTCTTTATTAATGGCAAAATCTTTTTCCGTTAATAAAGGAAAAGTAAGCACAGCTGTTCTACCCTTGTGTATTTTATTCTCAACACAAAACGAACCTTGGTGCATTTTCACGAATTTCTCAACGAATTGATATTCGATATTACTAAATAAATAATTTTCATTATGCCAACCAACATTTTCTTGGATCCTTTGCAATTCTTCTTCACTTAAACCAAAACTCTTATCCTTAATAATTACCTTTAAATAAGTATGGTCATCCTTAGAAAAAGCACTTGTTGATACTATAACTTTTTGACGTTCTGGGGAATTTTCTATAGATTGAAAGATAAGCCCAACCAGAATTTGTTTGAGTTTTAATATATCTCCATACATAGAGGGTAATTCTTCGCCTAAATGAAGATTTATAATAATATTTTTTAAAAAACTATGCTTCAAATTAACTTGATATGCCTGTTTAATAACATCGTTCAAATTAAAATAAGATAAATTTAGTGAGTTGGAAGTTTTGGTTCTAATATTAACTACTGCTTCACGGATTTTATCAATACATTTAACCGCCCGCTGTGTTGCATCAGGATGATCATGTTCCATAACATCTTTCAATAATATTTCAGCATAAATAAGGATCTCTTTTAAAGGATACATCAATTCTTGATCGATACTTTTAAAAAAATCCTCTCTTGCTTCAGCAGAAGTTCTTACAATTTCATTGGCAACTTCTAATTTCTTTCGGTAACTTTCTTTTCTCCTAATATAGTGTTTAACTAAGATCAAAGCCTTAGCCAAGTTAAACATCTCTGTCGAAGTTTGTTTTGGTATTTCAATATCTGTTTTCCCTTCTGATATAAGAAAGGCACATCTCGAAAGTGTTGTGATGGGAACGATTATTTTTTTCCTAAAAAAATACAACATAATGGTACAAAGAAGACCCATAAATATAAACTCATATAATTTTGGAAAGATCTGCTGATGAAGCTTTCTTTCAAATACATGTTTGTCATATCCAGTAAAAATAACATTAGAAACGTTTTGCAATTTTTTATAATAGGTGTAATTGATCGTTTCCAGTACAAATGGTTGAGATAAAAATCCATTATTATCTCTAACGTTTTTTGTAACAAGCGTTGTACAAATATCAGATTTATAAAATTGTGCATTAGAAGAACTAAATATTACACTACACTTTTCATCTACCAACGTAAAATCAACATCGTTCATTTCACTGATTTTCTTAAGGTGTGCATTAATAGCTGCCATTTCTAAACCTAAAAGAAGATATCCAAGATATTTGCCATGTGGATCTTCGATACTCATGGCTAATGGTAATATGAATTCATTGTTTAATATGCTTTGGGTTGGAGCGGCAACTTTCAATACCCAAGGTTGTTTTGTTGCAGCACGAAAATAGGCATTACGAGAAATATCAGGAAAACTATCTTTCACGATCGCCTTATTATTCATAATTACTTTTCCATCAGGTTGTACCCAACTAAAATAATTAATCTTGAGATTCTTAAAATTTCCACCTATTTCCTTCATTAAACGCATAATATTCAAATTTAAATGGAAATCTTTAGGTTGTAATGCAATTTGAGTCCCTATAGATTTTAATAAATCCCTACCTTCTCCAAAAAGGCTATCTACTTCTTGCTGAAGCGTTTGTGCAACATTTGCTAATTTTTCATTCTTCTCATTAACATACAAACTATAGAAATAACAATAAAAAAAAGCGGAAAAAGTAACTAGAGTTATAACAATAACCAAACAAAAGGCAAGATATTCACTTTCCAGTGATAAGTTGGTAAACTTCTTTCTCAAGGGCGTGAACATCATCATTTTTTTACTAATAAGCCAAATTACTGAGGCTATAGAATAAAAAAAAGTGGCATAAGATGCAACCATAAGGAATTAAATGACAGATATTACTATCGTTTTTGCCTATCTTTTACTTACCCTAATCGTCGGAATTTGGGTTGGAAACAGTGTAGGTTCGTCTGAGGATTACAAAACAGGGGGTAGACAATACCCTGCATGGATAATATTTATCACACTTTCAGCATCTTTCATTGGTGGTGGTTTTACCTTCGGTCTTGCCGAAAAAACATTCTTATATGGATCCGTATATATTATTGCAATCTTTGGATTCAGTCTTAAAGAAATTTTAGTCGCACTTTTAATCGCACCTCGTATGCAATCATTTAAAACCGTCTTCACTGTTGGTGATATTATGGAGAAGGCCTTTGGAGTGCGCGCAAAAGTAATCACTGGCTTCGCCTCAATTTTAGTTTGCATAGGTATTATTGGCGCTCAGATCTCTGCCTGCGGTAGTATTATTCATACTTTTTTCGGCCCACCACCGGCAATAGGCGCCCTGCTGGCAGCCAGTATCGTTATTATTTATGCCACATTGGGCGGCATGAAATCCGTTGTGGCAGTCGATATCCTGCACTTTAGCATATTTACACTTATTATCCCAATAATATTATTCCTTGGTTTACCCAAAATAGGAGGAATCATACCTTTTTACCAAGCAATAACGACGATTCATCCTGAAACCAGTATTGCCATCGAATTAAAGAACTTTATCATACTCTTTATAAGTTTCTTTTTAGGTGAAACTTTAATTCCACCCTATGTGCAACGCTTACTGATTGGTAAAACAACCGAAGCTACTAAACGTGGTACGTTGTGGAGTGGACTTTTTTCTATTTATTTCTTTTTCATAGTGGGCTGTATAGGAATAGTAGCCTTTATGCTAGATCCCCATATTTTACCTTCTTCTGCATTGCCCCATGTAATCCAGACTGTGATGCCAATTGGTTTAAAAGGACTGGCAGTTGCTGCACTATTGGCAATCATTATGTCCTCTGTAGATTCATTTTTAAATAGTATTACCATTGCTTTCTCACACGATATTTTGCAACCCCTAGGAATTATTGCAAAAAGTAAAAATAAAGAGCTCTTGTTAACACGCCTTATGACCTTGATGATTGGTATTGTTGCCATTATTATTAGTTTAAAAAGTGTAGCCTCAATTGATATTTTGCTCTACTCTTACCAATTTTGGACACCTTTTATTTTGACACCCTTTATCGCCGCCATATTAGGTATTCGTTCCTCAGATAAAGCCTTTCTAATTTCAGCCATTATTGGCATTACTGCTACTGGATTATGGAATTTCATCAATTCAACGCATCAACAAACATTATTAGATGGGGCACTTGAGGGAACTATTTTTGGTGTGGTGGTAAATAGCGTGGCTTTTATTATTTATCATCGTTACTTTAGTGAGCCTGTAATATCTAGAGAAGAGCCTTCGATCTGAAATTTTAAAATTTAACGACGTACAATTTTCTCAATTATCCATTCTGCAAACCTTTGATCAATTTCTTCAGAAATACCCATGGAATAGTTATAGACTTCTTCCACACAAGTCAGTACCTGTTTCTTAGGAAGTTTCACATTCTTTTTATCTAAAACCCTCTGAATACTCTCAACAGATTTAATAAAAAGTATAGCATTCCAATCATTACCCTCTCCTGGTATCATCGGCTCCGTCGTTGCAATATTCGAAGATAAGCTATCAAATTCGCCAATTAAGTCTTCTATGCTGCAATTCAACTCTTGAGCAATTAACCGAATGGTTTCAATACTTGGATTTTTTGAACGATCGTGCAAAATGTTTTGTATTGTACTTTGTTTTAACCCAGCCCGCCTTTCAAGTTCACTTACTGACATGTTCCTGATGGAAAGCTGCCTCTTAATATTACTTTTTAGCTTTGTACTAATGTGCTTCATAATCAACTGCTCTTTTTAACCTTAAAATAGGAATAAGCCTGGTTTTATAAACAATCTTTTCTTAAAACTTTGCTTTCTTACTTTACGCTTATTTAAATAATTAAGCAAGATTATATATGTAAAAAAACAAAACTTCCATTGTGTGTAGTTTAATTACTGTTTAAGAGCAATTTAAAAGGGAGAATTCATTGCTCTCTCTTTTTATATGTAAATAAACAAAATATTGGGTATATTTTTTTCAAGAATTATTGTATAAATACAAAATACTAAGCAATATTTTTAATGTTAAATAACTTACTAGAAATGTAGAATGTTAAAAAAAGCTTTAAATGAAATGAAAATAATAACCGATTTAGCAAGAGGAAAATCACTGCTTGTTAAAAAATGCCTATTAAATGGACAATCTCTTAATAACCACAAATGGGATGAACGACAATTTTCACTATTCTTTTCAAATAAAACTGAAAATATATTAAAAAATTTTCCAGGGATGGTAAGTTGGAAGAACAATGATCTCACTTTTTTGGGTTGTAACCAAAGATTAGCGTTATTGGGAAATTTAAAATCCTCAAACGCTATTATTGGTAAAAATGATAGTGATATGCCGTGGGGCGCAAATGAATACATACATATTTTTAGAGGAGAAGATCGAGAAGTATTATCTGGCGTTATCTTATACACTTTGACAAAGTATAAATTTGTAGATAAAGACAGGTTGGTTTTAGTTAAAAAAATACCCATTTTAAATAAATCAAAATATATTGTAGGAATATTTAATTATTTTATAGAATTTTATAAAGAAAGCTTTAGCGATGTTGTCTTAACTTTGAATGGGCTTGGAATTGAAATCACACCAAGACTTGCAAACGACATCAAATTTAGTTTCTTCCAAAATAAAGTTCAACTTTCTCCTCGTGAAGAAGAATGCTCATATTATTTATTGCAGGGACTGTCTGCAAAAGAAATCGGAAGAATTATGAAGTTAAGTTATCGCACTGTTGAAGCTCATTTAACAAATCTCAAAGAAAAACTAGAATGTAAAAAAACTTCTTCTCTTATTGTAAGATTAATTGAGTTAGGATACTTAGATAATATTCCTAACAGCATGCTGTTTTAAGAAAATATAGGGCCCTATACCCCGCTGTAGTATTTTATAGAAATGCATGATATAATTACGCCCCATTTTTCTAATTGTGCGGAGCAAGGTTATGGTATTACATAATTTTTGTGGCTTAGACTTTGGTACGAGCAACTCTACAATTGGGATCTTCAAAAACAATCGAATTAGTATGGTCCCTCTGGAACAGGGAAAACCTCTTATTCGATCCGCCGTATTTTTTGACTACGAACAAGAAAAATGTCTCTTAGGACAAGAGGGCATTACTAAATTTCTAACAGGAACCAAAGGTAGACTAATGATGTCCCTTAAAAGCATCCTGGGCTCTACCCTTATGCACGAAAAAACCTTAATCGAAAACCGTTTGGTTTCTTACACCGATATCATAGGATATTTGATCCGACACCTTAAAGTGCAGGCTGAAAAAATGCTTGGTCATGAAATAACAGATGTCGTTATGGGTAGACCAGTACGCTTCCATGATTATGATGATAAAAAGGACAAATCAGCACAAATCACTTTAGAAGAAGTAGCAAAAAATCAAGGCTTTAAAAATATATTATTTCAATATGAACCAATTGCAGCTGCACTTGCCTATGAAGCAACGATTACAAAGGAACAATTGGCACTCATTGTCGACTTAGGAGGCGGGACCTCAGATTTCTCAATAATTCGCTTAAGATCAAATCACCAGCATGATACCTTATTCAAAAAATCCACTTCTAAAGTAAAAGCTCAACCACATAAAAATCGATTAGAAGATGTTTTATCAAACAAAGGAATACATATCGGTGGAACCGATTTTGATAGGCTCTTTAGTTTAAAAACAATTATGCACGAACTCGGACTCGGTGGAAAAATGCAGGGAATAAGCAATCAAATTCAAATTCCAAGTAGTTATTACCATGATTTAACCACATGGCATACTATTAACAGCTTATATACTTATCAAACAAGACGCGCTGTTCAAAATATTCGGGATTTTGCCTTAGAAAAAAGGCCTATAGAAAGATTGATCCACGTTATTGAAAACCAGCAAGGCCATAATATTTTAAATGAAATTGAACAAGGAAAATGCCAATTAAGTTTAAACCCCAACGTTAATTTAGATTTCTCTTTTATTGAAAATAATTTTAGGTTATCAGTAAAACGAAAAACCTTTGAGGATATTATTCAATCGAAAGTCGAACAATTAATTCAAAAACTATTAGAAACTGTTAAAGAAGCTCAAATTTCAAGCGCCGATATTGAATCTATATTTTTCACGGGCGGCTCAACCCAAATTCCATTGATCCGCAAGGCAATCGAAAATTTATTTCCCACCTCTAAAATTATTCAAGGGGATGTATTTAACAGTGTCGGTAAAGGATTAGCTATTGATGCTCAATATCGTTTTTTATAAAGTTCAAGATAATCAATATCTTGACAACCTAATGAGTAACTCTTCAAAAGCGTCTCTGTTTTCACCCCAGTGAATCAGATGTTTTCCAGATGCAAATGCGTAAAGACGACAATACTTCCTATTAGCATCGCAAGCAGCTTTTTGTTTTGCGAAGTCAACTCGATTATCATCGGCAGCTATAATTAAATTATATGGCCTGTTAATATGATCAAATTCTTTTCTGTTCTCTAAATCCAATTTGTATAATTGTAAAATTGCCGGCATCACACTATGGCGCAACGTTCTTTCTTTATCAAACATTGGCCTTGCACTTTCATCTGCGCTTTCATAAGAAGGAAAACGACAACCTAAAAAAGCGTAATCGCAATATTTTCTCCAATATCCATACGCCTCGGCTTTAAGTCGTCCAACGAGTGTATTAGTAGTAATAAAAACAGCTGGAGCATATAAAATTAAATTTACATTTTTCGGAAGCTCATTAGTTCTAATAAGATCAACCAATATTAAGCCACCATAAGATAATCCCACAATTGTTAAGGTTTGATACTTTTTTGAAAGATCATTTATATATTGTTTGACATAATTAATAATCTCTTGATTATCAAACTGAGAGGCAGCTTCTAGATTTCTTGCATGAAAAGGGAGTAACGGCACATAGATATCCACGTGCAGCCTATTTTTTATATTATCTACAATATCAGAATAAACCGCCGGAGAATCTAAAAAGCCATGCAACAAAACAAGTGCCCTTTTAGAACGGTTAGCTAAAACAATGGGTTGAAGCCCCTCAATAACACCTTGCTGATCACGTACATAAAGTTGTTCGACAGCATGCTCTGCTTGTGAATCCAGTAACCTTCCACTTCCCAAAGTTAACAAAACAAACAAAAAAATTATAATCAATAACCGCCATACCAGCAGAACAGCTGTTTTTTCCTTTAAAAAAGGATTATTTTTTATCCTGTTGCTCGACATACTTTTCAATGTCGTTCCCCTGTATTTCTATTCCCCGAACAATTCCTTTTCCTCGGAAGATCCTTACGATCAAACTTGCTCTTTCAGGAAGAGTTCTTAAAACTTCTTTAAATTTTTCAGGAAAATAATACTTTTCAATTCCTGCCGAAAAACGCCCATATTCGCAACGCCCTTCTAAATAAAGATCGCACTCATTAGGCCGTTCATTACACTCTCCTGCCCAAAATGCCTTATTTTCTTCTTTAGCATTTGGAGGTTTAAAACAAATACACCGAAAAGAAGAAGAGGTAGCTAAGACAGAAGAAGAATTCAAGGTATATGAATTCCGCCCTAAATCTTGATCACCACACAAAGCGGCAACTGGCAAACCGTAATCTACTCTATACCGAAGGTAATGTCCAGACAATAGATCTCTTGGATCATAACCAGTTATTTTCAACCTAATATCGGTTCCTAACATCATTGTTATATAAAGCGTTGCCAGCCATATTAACATAAGTAACAAAGGAAAAAAAACCACTATTATAGGTAAATAATCTTTCTGCTTCATACTTGCATCCAGCGTAATAATACTTGCCGATAACGGTGCCATACCAAAGCAATACACAAAAGGGCTAAACCTGATATGATTAAGCCTATTCCTGTATTAAGTAAATTACCAAATACCTCAATATAAATAGCAATAAACCTACACATAATAATAATGGTTGCAAGATTATAAAGTCGTTTTGAAGGTAAAAGTGCGCACACCCAAGCGGCACAAAACCACAACACAACAAAGCAAGATGCAGCGCCTATTTTCCCATAAAAATAATGAGAAAAAATAGGCAAACTATTAAATAAGCAAATTGTAACAAACAGACAAATAATGGCTTTTTTAAGATTGCGGTTCAAAAGGGGAAGGCGATTTTCCATGCTTAGGTATGCCAAAAATGCTACTAGATACATTAGAATAGTTGCAAAAATTAGAGAAGAATTAATTGATACAGATCGTCCATACCATAATTCCGTACCACAAAAACTTGCCAGCAGTAATAATGCAGAAAAACCATACTTTAAAGCAAGCTCAGTAAAAGCAACCGGCAGCTTTAACAGTATATGCGCTCCCCTTAAACCCAAAGCTACAATTAAAAAAATCACTATTAAACAAGCTAAGTTGAGTTCTAAGAATTTATTTAAAACTAACATATCTTTTAAAGCAAAAGGAAATGTTACAAGAAATATAATCCACCATAAATGCACCAGTAATCTTTTTTGTGCCGCAAATACCGTACCAATACTTAGTAACAACCAAAAAGCAAAAGGCTTCCAGAATGCCCCTGATAATTGAAAAATTTGCGATATCAACCCAATACCACCTAAAAAGCTTAAAGCAAATAAATATAAAAAAGTTTCTTTTAATAAATCCCTGGTTGCCGGTATTTTTAAATAAGCAATACCTAAACTGAATTGTAAGATGAAATAAGTTGTCAGCTTGGTTTCTGAACTAATTTCATTCCAATTAGCAGCAATGATGCTAATAATACCCAGAATGAATACGGAAGCTCCCAGCCCAACAAAGCCATATAAAGCAAAGTTATTTTTTGCTGCATTATTTTCATATTGAAGTATGGCTTCAACTTGCTTTGGCTCTAATAAGCCTGCCTGCCTCCAATTATCGAGTTTTTGCTGTAAATTCATCCAACTAGTATAAGCAAGAAAATAAATAATAGCTAATCGTCCCTTGCTATTTAATTTTGATCTCGCATACCATTTAAGTTTACCTACAGGGAATTGTTAAATGAGAGTCTTATTAGTCAACGATACCGAAGCGCACTACCATTGGGGATGTACGGGTACATGCCTCGCGGTTAAAGAGGATATCCAAAATCTTGGTTTTGCATTAAGTTCTATTACAATAAGAGAAACCAAAGCCTGGAAAGATGTACCTCAAACAAAAGATGGATTTGTAGATGAAGCAGTTTTTAGTAAATTCTGTAAAGCCAATCCAGAATTGATCGATAAAGTTAATACAACTGATGTTTTAGTGATTAATGGGGAAGGTACAATTCACGGAGGATTACGAGCAAATCCTTTACGTCTTCTATACATTGCTTTTATTGCAAAAACACGTTTCAAAAAAAATGTACAAGTTATCAATCACCAAGTTTATATTAAAGATTATACTAAAGATTTTTATGCTGATCCTAATCATCCGCCTCAAACAGAAGATCAGTACAATGAGGCGTATAAAATTTATTCAATGGTTTATGCTACCCTAGATTTTATAGCTATCAGAGAACACTTAAGTTTCCAGCAGGCAAAAGATTGGAACCCTACCGCTACTATGCTAGCTTTTGACTCTCTACCGTTATACATAAGAGATCACTATCAACCTACTAAAAGTAAAGGAATTAATGAGAATAAGGTTTTAGTAGTAGGTGGTTCAGTGGCATGGGAATTAAAAGGAATACCACCATTTGTTGAATACCTTAAAAAAATGGCTAAAGATGGCTATATTATTAAAATATTGATAGGTGCTAAGGGCGACCCTGCACAAGACGACAAAGCGTTTTCTGAATGTCTTGATACATATTTAAGAGAAACCCCATGGGAACTCATAGATGCTAATAGCATACAAGTGTGGCTCAATACTATTCATCAGGCAGATTTAGTTGTTTCTGGACGTTTTCATTATACTATTGCTGCAGCTTGTTTAGAGACAAGAACGATTGTGTTAAACAGTAACACTCTTAAGAACCATGCAATATCCGAAATATTAAACCTTCCTAAACCACTGGACTATGCTGATCAAGACTTATTTAATTTACTCATTATTAGAACAGAAGAAACTTTTAAAATGCCCCCACCGCAACGTTATATGGAGCGCTTATGTGTACTTGCCAAAAATAACTTTACTGCACTGCGTCAATTACGTTTAGAGCATATTACACAAACATTAATTCCCTTGATAGGAAGTACGTCTCATACCACAGACAATTCTTCCCGTCCTATTACCCTTGTACATCAATACGTATCGAGTGATACCATATCTGAAAGTGTTAGCATGTCTCCCAGTGCTGCAATAAGACCTACGCCGGGAAAAATCTCCTAGTCGGACTTTAGGAGCGTCAAGGGTATGTTTTATAGCTCACAATACTTTTTTCAAAAAGAAACAGGAAGACTGGTTAACATATCCACCACGTTCAAAATCAACAATGTAACCTAGTTTTTCATAAAACATTTTAGTGTTTTGAAAGCTCATGGTACAAACTGAAGCAAAAGTACATCCTATTGAACGTCCATATTTTTCTACTTTTCCCATTAATTTTCGCGCCAACCCTCTGCTACGGTAATTGCTATTTACCCATAATTGATCAGTATAAATTGAACCATATACAACAGAACCATGCACGCCAGCAATCATTTCATTATCTTCATTTCGTATAAAAAAAGCAAAAGGAAACGCCGAGCCAAAACTTGGCGTTTCTGAATTTATTTTTTCAGTAATATAATTTATATCTAAACTAGATGGTGATAATGTCTGCTCTATATGCATAAGTAGTTACTCATAATCATAAAGGATAAACAAACCAGGAATGGTTCGCTTGTGTAGGTGGTCTAAAAAAATAAGGCATGCAATTATCTGAATGCATATCGGACCGCATAAGTAATTGTACCAAAATAGCAAAGAAATCCCCATGTGACACTATTAAGGGTAATTCTTGTTCTGATCCTAAAATGTTATTTACAGTCAAAATGATTCTTTTTTCAAAATCTGCTTCTGATTCAGCACTGCTCGGTGTTTCATTTTTATTAATTTTATCTTGTGATTGGCCTTGAAATTGTCCCAAATTCCTTTCTTGCAAGCCAATATTAAAAGACAAAGGCAAGCCGAGAGATGTATTCAAGATTTCAGCTGTCTGCCTAGCGCGTAATAAAGGACTACTAATGATGGTTTTTAAATTTAAATTTTTAAACAAAGACACTGCTCTTTGAGCCTGTTGAATTCCATGATCATTTAGAGGGATATCTGTCTGCCCTATAATGATTCTATTTAAATTCCAGTCGGTTTGCCCATGGCGTATAAAACAAAAAGGTTTATTTAAAATCACAGATATCATTCCCAAATTCAACCTTAAATTGGACTTGTCACTATAATAACATATGATTTTTTATATGCGAACTAATTTTTAATTTTAAAGATTTCGGTTTGCATAAAATCGCATAGAATTTCCTATAAATTCAATCATATTCGGATGATAAACATCAAAAAAATTCTTAAAATCAGGATGCCCTGAATACAATTCAGTCAAGCCTATATATACTTTTTTAGTCACAGTATAAAAACGAGAAATCAATTGGTAATGCTGATGAATAATGGCTTGTACTTCATCAGATCCAGGGCTACAACCTTTATTCATGGCTTGAGCTAGAGTTTTATGCAAAGCATCGTCTTCGCTTTTAACCTTGTCCCATTCATCTTCATCCCACTTTGTAGTTTATTGCAAAAAAAGTACAGATTAAAAATAAAAACCTTTTAAAGCGCAAGATAGTCAAACCAAACATATAAATTTATTTTCTCTAAAAATCTATCGGTACAAAAATTATCACAAAATTTTTCGCATTTTTAAATGTGGGATGGTATCCTCATCAAAATAATCGCCTTCAGGTATATAGAAATTTTTAAGATAAAAGTTTACTGCGCTGTTACGTGCATGGCAATAAATAGACTTAAATCCCCGTTTCCTTGCGTAATGCTCACAAAATGCCATCATCTGCGATCCAATACCTCTACTCATTAAGTTCTCTTTAACGACAACACGCTGCATCTTACAATCTTGGCCTTCTGGGACTAATACCGCAGTTGCAATAACCTCTAAGCCACCGAAACCAACAATTTGAATATGATCCTTTTCAACGCGTAATTCAGTTTCAGAAAAAGTCAACCCCAATGGCCTGCGTAATATTTCCTCTCTTAATAACACCGCTTTCTGATATTCCGGCGTTCCATGCTCAATAATTTTAAACTGGATATCTAATTTCACTAACAATGCTCTCTTAATTCAAGCCACAACAAGTTTATTAGTTTGATGAACCATAATCAGGAACAACAATAGAATTACTTTTAAAACTTCAGGTCTTTCATTATCAGCCAGTATAATACTGTTAACCTTTCTACAGAAGTGCTTTTATCCCGCTCTTGTTGAATTGTAGAAAAGTAATTCTGACACAATGTGAGAGAGTTAGCTTATGGAGGTTTCAGTAAAGCCACTTAAAAAAAGTTACTCTGCTGAGTTTAGGTCAAAGGCAGCTCTAGAAGCAATTCGCAAGAATCTGACGATTAATGAAACATCAAGTTCACCCAGCTCAAATTAACTGCTGGAAACAACAAGCATTAGCTGCTATACAATCTGGGTTTAATCGTAAGCATGAAGCAATAATGCAAAGCAATCAAAAACTCACTGACGATTTGTACCACCAAATAGGGCAATTAATTTGCGAAAACGATTTTTTTTAAAAAACAGCTTGGAAATAAATAGAATGGAAAACATGAATTTAATTGAAAAAGGTTTTTGGTAAAGAAAAAGGGCTTGACGATGCTGGTTTAACCACTGAAATTGTATCTTGGCTAGAGAAAACAATAGATGCTTATTGGAGAATCGCATTACTTGAAGGGAAGAAAATCTGGCAAGAAAAGGTTGACAGCTTTAATTTGCTCTGGACAGTAAGTGTACAGCTCAAAATGGGTAACTGTCACAGGAAATTTAAACTAGTGCACATCATATCCCAGTGTGATTTCATTTTTCTCGCTTTTTAATACTTCGTTTTGATTATGTTTGGTATTATCTTGGATCCCCGCTACTTTCATTGGCAGGCGTTCTTTTAGGGATTGTATAACATTTCCGATTAATTTTTCAATTTCTATTCCAGTAGAACAAATAGATGCTTCATAATTTAGTATGTCACGACTTGATGATAACCAATTAAAAGATCCTTCAACAAGGCACTCATTATCTACAATAAGTGTTTTTGCGTGAATGTTGTGAACAACTCTAATTTCGGCTCCTGCATTTTGAAGATGATTTAGACACTTTAAAATAATATCTCGATCTTGTGGTGTATTATTTTTAAAATTATTTGAAAAATCGGTATAAATAATAACAGAGACTTTTCTTGCAGAAGCTTGTCTTATTAGGGTTTCAATGCTATCAGATTCAAGAGCCTTGCGTCTAATCCATGGTGAAACGCAAACAATTCTTTTTTTGGCAGTATGAAAAGCTTTATTTAGAATACCTCGATGCCCTTCAAGAGAATTAATATGTTCTATCGTAAGTTTTTTATATTGAGCTTTTCGAATAATGTAAACGTCTGTTAGTTCGTTTTCCTCTTTAGTAAACAGATACTCTGCCAGTAATTTTGAAGGGATTTTTTCCTTTCTATCCGCATCAAAGATATCTATATCTCCGAATACAAAAAAATGATCCTTTGCTCTAGAAACGGCTACATTGAGCATGTTTTCTTCGCTGTCAAAGAAATAATTTTTTTGGTTATTTTCATAGGAATAGACGGGCGAAAATATAATAATAGGAAATTCTCCACCTTGAAATGTATGCACCGTTCCAACGTTATTATTACACCAATCATTACTTACTTTTTTTAATAGATCCCGAAGCAAAGCTGCTTGAGCATGAAAGGGAGTAATAATGCCGAAAATTTGGTGAAATTTAAGATGAGGGTAAAGTTTTTTAAAAACTTCTTCTTGTTTAACAATCCAATTCACAATACTGTACGCTTCTATTTTATTTATTTTACTTGAACCAGCAGCTGTTTCGTGAACTCCAGGAATATGGGCATAGCCAAAAGCAGGGTAAGGGCAATCTTTATTTTTATTGGAGGGTCTATGATAAGTCATTTTATTTTTATAGAAATAATCATTACAATAACTGATTATTTCTGGAACGCATCTTCTGTGTTCTGTTAAAAATAATCCTCTTTCGTTAAGTTCATCTGCAGCAATAGGTTCTTGAAAAAGACAAGTATTTTGTGCTATTTTCATAACGCTACCGAGAGTGTTTTTTGAGTTTCCTGTCAGGGTAATACCCAGCTTACAAAGATTAAAATATTCCTCATTTTCAGAAATAATTTTATAATGTTTTAAATTACCAATATCAATTGCTCCACCTATAGATTGAATAGGGGGCAGTTGGAAGTTATCTCCTATAACACAAGCTCTTTTCGATAGCGCTATCATTCCCGCGGCAAAAGAAGGATCTACTTGCCCTGCTTCATCAATAATAAGTAAATCAATGCTATTTTTCATAAATTCACTATCTTGATCTTCTGTCATCTTACAGGTAAAAAAACCAGGCCCTGATAACATTGTTGTTACAAAACAAGGAGTGAGCATGGCCATTCTTTGATAAATTTTTATTTTAGCGTTTTTATCTGTTCCATCTTTTTCTCTCTTTTTATGTATCTTAGCCACATCAATAAGCCAACTGGCTTCCCAGTAATGCACACTATATTGAAATAATAAGTATCTTATCTTAGTATCTAAAAACTCTAAGATATGGTTTTTCTCTTCAGAAGTTATATCAAAAGTATATATATTTGCTATATCTAGATGTTCCGCTTGTTGTTCTTTTTTCCAAGTCTCCCATTTTTCTCTAGCAGAGTTTAATACTTCTAGACGTCTACTACACATATTAGTTAGAGTATTCAATTTTTTTCTAAGGGAGTAATATTGACTCCTCTTTCTTTTTATATAATGATCTATAAGAATCTCATCAGCTTTTATTGGCAATTTTTTTTCTAAAAGGAATAGTTCTATTCTATTTATTTGGAATTGTTTTAAGAAGTTTGGTAAAAATCGATACAATAAAGACATAATTTGCCAAGATGCTTTATCTTTGATTTTTCTCCATTCTATTTCCAAGCTATTTAATTTTTCTATTTCTTGTTCATAAAAGATTAGTTTGTTTTGAAAACATGTAAGCTTTAAGTTTAAGAACTCATCGTTAGCACGTTCTGGGTGTCGATCCAAAATTTCTTTATAACTAAGAGCATACTGAAGCCCTGATGTTAAACTCTTATGAAGCTCTAATATTTTTTTATGTAAAATTGATTTTGCTTCGGTAACAGATTCTGTATCTAGATTAAAATAAGAATTAAAATTTTCCAGGAAATACTTTTTCATTTGTTTCATGTTAGCATTTTCTAGTTCTTGCAGAGCCCCACTCAGAACTCCTTTTGTACTTCTACAATATTGGTATTTTTTCTCTTCATGTTTTTTTTCATTTGCTAAGCATAGACCGAAACTGGATAAATTATTTATCCAGCGTTTTGATAGCGCATTTTCTTTTTGTGCCATTTGTGCCATAGAGAAATTATCTAAGACGTTGTAAATGGCTTTATTATTTGTTGAACTAACGACAATAATTGGGGGAGATTTATCGTCAATGGCTGCCTTACTCCAAAGACTGGCAATAATACTTTGTATCAGTGTTGTTTTCCCAGTGCCTGGAGGGCCATTGATGGCAAGAATCTCTCCTTCTTGTTGCATTAGTAGCAAATGATGCAGTGCAATACGTTGTGATTTTGCCAATGGAAAAATATCGCTTATTTGACCAAAATGTTGCGAAGCACAAGACTTTAACTGCTCTATAATAGATAAAGGTGGTTTTTCATCAGATGAATTTAAATTTAAGTAGCGGGATAATAATGGGCTATACTTTTCATTTTCGGATTCAAGGCCATCTAATAACTTTAATAAATTTTTATAATAGCTTTTGGTGAGGTTCTCATCGGTAGGAATAAGTAGCATTTTGTCACTTTTAAAGTAACCGCTATCTTCTATTAATTTAGCCAAATTAGGACAAACTTTTTCTAACATATCAACAGAGTATTGATGCAAGTTTTTCCAATAAATTCTACCATCTTTTATGGTTTGTTCATCTTCGGACGAGATGTATGAATTATTAAGACTTTTTTTATCTAAGAAATTGTCATAATCAGACATTTCCCCTATGGTTAAAAGAATATCGTTTTTATAAACCGGATTTAAATATTCTCTTGAAATCCAAGGTGGGATTGAACAAGGATAAAAATTAAATATATTTCCTCCAGAGTCCAAATAAGCATAGATCCAAACTGGGTGTACAAAACTTCTCTTTTCTGTATGTTTGTAATTGCCTTGTTCATGTTTTCTTGTATAAATAAAAGGCGCGATTATAATGGGCAGGATCTCTTCCTCTTCAACTTTATCCTCTTCTATTAACTGAATATATTTTTTTACCTTCTTAAGAAGGTTTTTATTTTTTTCAAATAGTTCATTTGTTCTTTCAATATTAATTTGGCCATCTTGTAGCAAGGAGTCTTGAATTTGGCATTCGTAATATTGTATTTCTGAAACTTTAAAATCTAGGAATTGTTTATTTTTAATACTGGCGCGCCAGTAACGTAGTATATTTTTTTGTTTCTTCAAAAGACTATCCATTTCCATTAAACACCATTTTCAGGTTGCTTTTTACTTAAATTCCTTATTTAAATTTAATAAGAAACAATTGTAAGTTATATTGCTTTAAGTTGAACTTCCTTTAGAGCATCAGCTACGTTTTCGTTATGGGGTAGTTTATTGGTTTTAGTAGTCGTTGTCACTTAGAATTGCACAAATGTTGCACAGGTAGACTCAACTAGTCATTGCAATACTTCGTTTAGTTTATCAATTGGCAAATAAAGTTCCAATTAACAAGCGAGTTGCAAAATCCGCATATAGCTGTAAGGTGTGTGAACAAAAACAAAGTGGAATAGTGATATTAAAAACTGGGGTGAACGACGGGATTTGAACCCGCGACGACCGGAATCACAATCCGAACTGTAGATTTTAAGTATTTGATTTTATTTAAATTTTTACCGCACCGCTCGCTACTATTTGCACAACAATTCATAACTTTGTATAGCCGATGCCCACAAAATGCCCACAGCCATTAACACTATTCGACAGGCATCCTTTTAAAACACAGGTAGATATAAGATACTTCTTTGTAAGAAAAGCACATTATTTTTCAATTAATTTTTTAATAACCTTTTCTGCTCCAATAAGGGGAAGTATCCTTAATAACACTTCGTCCATCACCCCAGGTTCAGCTTCAGCAATAAACTTGACCCTACGATCTTTCCAAGATGAAGTTTGAATCAGATTGGCAGCAACAACAAATTTTCCACTTTCTATACCATCTATAGGTACTTCTGTTGTTCCCCCACGGGCACTAGTGCTTATTGGACAACAAATCAATAAACTCGATTTTCGGTTATATTCTTGTGATGACAAAACTAATGCTGGTCGATACTTGCCTATCTCTTTGCCCTTCGTAGGATCAAAATCTAGCCAGATAATGTCATTCCTTTTAGGAATATACAACTTATTAGCCTGGGATTTTGACATAAATTCAATACTCGCCCTTTAAAGGGGTAGCAATAATATCAGCATGTGCTGTTTTAGGCGTCATCCCTTTCAATAAGGCTGCTTCATTAAGAGGTAGCTTCAAAGGCAACACAGAACGGAGCTTGCGAATTTCTAATCGGTCTTCAAAAACGTCAACTTCAATAGGCATATCCTCTTCAAAAGCAGGAACATCACGCATAACTCCTGCAATTCGTAATGCCAAACCATTAGCCCATTTTTGGATCTTTGCTTGAATCTTCATAAAATCGCCCAACTAAACCAAAATTGAATTACCTATTGGTATAAGTATAAACAATGTTGATACTTATACCAATAGGTGCATATCAAATTGCTTCATTTCAGCCAATTGCCTGATTTGAAGCAAAAGGGAACAGCCAATATTTATAATTAAACGACTCTGCACCACCGATCCACACAAAATTCCCACATTTATTTAAGAACCTGCACTCTTGAATTGCAAAAAAACAGGTCATAGTACATGTGCAGAGCTCTACATGATTGCGTACTACTTCAAGTCCGCAAATGCCCATAAAATTTTTCCTCTTTTTAGCCATGTACAGACATAACTTGTCTCTAGGCTAAACATTTTAAAATAATCTGCAATTTCCAGTGGATCCACTTTTCTCTATAGCTTAAGGGCATGTGTAGTAAAATGTTCATTTTTTTAGTAGCTTCATGTAATATATCATTTAAATGACTTGGTTTAGATTTATTATGAGAAGCTCTAGCATCTTCATTTATTCTATCAAAAAATAATCGACACACCCGAGTTCAAGCTTTAAGTATGGAACTAGACTGTCTTTTGAATTTTGGAAATCAACTGAGATTGTCACATTAATTTGTTTCTCTGGTTTCCTCTAGTTCTCCCATATACTTACAAATGCCCATACGAGGAGAATTTACAATTGGCAGCATCCCTTCCTTCGCACACTTATGTTGTTGGCAACACTGAGAACAACAAAGTCTATAACAAGATGAACAAATATACTTGGATCTAGATGAACAAGTTGTACATTTTAAGACTGGCATATTATTACGGGCCAAAAGCCGAATCTTTTTATCTAAATGCCCATAATAGCAGTCAATAATTTCTCCTTGTAACAAGGTAGTACTACCAAAATCATATTCATAGGAAAACGCAATTCCTTTTTTAAATATATGTTCAATTGTCTCATTCTTACTATAACGTCCTGATCCCAAAACGTTAAATTCGCTCAAATGCCCACAACATTCTAGCCAGATTGCCCTAAGAAAATCATCTAAATATTGTAATGATGCATCAGAGGGCATTTCGACATATAACCAGAATGTTTTATTTGAAAATATTTTTATTCTAAAAATTTTCGTAGGTTTATTCTCTTTTGAATTAATTTCAGCATCTTTTTTAACACAATCATTTAAATGCCGCGCGATTTTTATATTACTGATAATTTTATGGCAAAGGAAACAAGTTCCTACATTTTTGCTAAGTGCCAATGTACTAACCTCCATTATTTTTTATAAAAAACCTATTCAATTCTTTTCTTTATTAAGAGAGCTATTTATTGAAAAAAACAACTGCTATCCTAAACCAATTCAATCTACAGTTTTTGTTTCAAATAGAAGATATCATAAGACTAATGTAATTTGCCATGTCATGTATATTAAAAAACAATTCATGTGAAACTTAAAGTCATTAATCATCCAGAGAAATATTACTTTTGTTATTCAAAAAACTTAAATTATAAACCGTGTTTATCCAAATGAAATGGCGTTGATGGAATGAATACTGCCTCTTAACGACATCAAATGCGCCAAAATGATGATTTATCAATCAGTTAAAGAGGAGCCTCCAAGATGCAGCGATAGATTTGGTAAAAAGGGGCTATTGCAATTTCATGGCATTTAAATACACAACTGTGCGCTGCTTATGCCCACATTTTGGCTGCAAGCCAGCAGTCTTTATATAAACTACATAATAAATCATTATTTGACAATTTTTGTAGTTTTAATGTAAACTTAACATAAGATTTATTGAGGCACAGCTTAATGCGCTTAATTGGCTACATTGAAAACCAAGAAGCAATAGGTAAATTATGGTTTACCAAAACAGAGGTATTACAGCGACTAGGATGTACAAAATCTGCCTTAACTCAATCAATGCATTACCTGATCCAAAAAAAGCGCTTAGCTCGAATTAGAGGGGATTTTATTTTAATTGTTCCTCTAACTTATAAAAACTGGGGGATCACTCCCGCGGATTGGTTTATCGATCCTCTGATGAAAACCCTGGGTTTGTCCTACTATATCGCAACTCTAACTGCAGCAGAATACTATGGGGCGGCGCATCAAAAACCTATGCAATTTCAAGTTGTTACTAATCAATACTTAAGAGATATCAAATATGGTCGAATCCACATCCATTTCATTCAAAATCATAAAATTTTAAGTGTGCCCACACAACGTATACAAGTACAAACTGGTTATGCTTTAATAGCCACCCCGGAAGCTACTGCGTTTGATTTATGTAAATATTATACAGCCTGTGGTTATTGGAGTAATATTGCAACGGTGCTGTCAGAATTACTTGAATCAATAAACATTGATAAATTATGCCAAATTGCTATTAGTAACATATATGATGCGCCAATCGTTCAACGATTAGGTTTTATTTTATCTCGCCCAGAAATAGCAGGAGAAAAGATTGCAGAAAAATTATATCAATCCATTGATTCGACTCTTTTTAGATTGACCCCGCTCACACCAAGAGAAGATTTGCCCAAAGATACACCCAGAGATGATAAATGGAAAATACTAATCAATGAAGAAATAGAAATCGATATATGATAGATACACAAAGTTTATTAATCTGGAGAAAATCTGTCCCATGGGTAAATCCAGCGCAAATTGAACAAGATTTAATCATTTCAAGAGCCTTGGTTGACATATATAATCATCCATTGCTTAAAAATGAATTGGCTTTTCGAGGCGGCACTGCCTTACAAAAATGTTTTTTTGATTCTCCAACAAGATATAGTGAAGATCTAGATTTTGTACAAATAAATAAAGGAATAATAGGACCTCTTTCTAACGCTTTACACGATACTTTGAATCCCTGGCTTGGCGACCCAAAGGTAAAAAGATGGGCCGAGCGTCTTACTTTTATATACCGGTTTCTAAGTACCGAACAAAAAATCCCGATGCGCCTCAAAATTGAAATTAATACAAAGGAAAACTCAAATTTCTTAGAATTTACTGAAAAAGTTTTCTCTTTGGAAACTGATTGGTATTCAAATAAAGCTATTATTAAAACTTATCAAATTAATGAGCTAATTGGCACTAAACTGCGAGCGCTATACCAACGAAAAAAGGGCAGAGATTTGTTTAATGTGGCTCGTGTTTTAGAATCGCAACGTATTGACATAGGATCAATTTTAAAATGCTTTAATTTTTACTTAGAACTCGAAGGAAAACAGATATCCAGAGCTGAATTTGAAAAAAATTTAACTTTAAAACGAAATTTAAAGGCTTTTAGAGAAGACATCTTGCCCCTGTTACCTGCAAATGTAGTCCATAACTTTGATGAAGATTTTGATTTAGTCATGGATCGTATAATTGCAAAGTTGCCTGGAAAATCTTGGAAGAGTTTATAAGGAACAATCTACCCTAATCTTCAAAACCAATATAGTTAAGTTACATTTAATCTAAAGTCTACTTAAACTGCTTTTTTTATTCGTATTAAACTTTAGCTACAGCACTTGGCTGGCAACGACCATTAATTGGAGGATTTTATCTTACTGTGCTGTACTACAGCACAATAGTCTACTCTTGAATGCATACTTATGCCAAATAGCAGCAAGGCGCGCCTTCTGTACTTCTTTACCCTTGTAAGCCCCTGTAGAAAATTAATCTGAATTCGATTATCATCTAACCTTGTCTGAAAGAAACGAATTCCCCAACAAGAAAAATATGGAAGATATTGTAGAAGCACTCAAAAACATTCAGGGAACCGGATCATTTTGTAGCAAGAGGGAAACGTCTCTCAATAATTTTAATTCAGAAATCAAACAATTTGGCTTATTAACTCTTCCATTGCTAAATCGTTCAGGGGTGCATTGCATGCTTAAAGCTTGTGCAATAGTAGCTTCTCCTATGCCTGGGATTGTCTTTAATAGATCTTTTTTAGCTCGTAGTTCAGGATCATCATTCAATAGTTTATTAATTTGTTTTTTGATTTCCTCTATCTCATTTGCTAAAAATTCACTTGTTTTGCTAATGGAATCTTTAACATGATTGTGTGAAACATCAAAATGATTTAATTCTTCACGTTCCATTTTTTGCAAATCTTCTAAACGTTTCACTAAACTGTATAACAGGCGGATATTTTCAGGAATAGGCTGCCAAATTGGAGGACTCATTGCTCGACAAAACCGAGCGATTAATTTACAACCTACTTTATCAGTTTTAGTGCGTGATAGTTCACTTTGCCCAAAACCCTTAATTTGTGCAGGATTGACTACACTAACTTTGTAGTTCTTATTAGTCAAATAATAATTTAGAGCGTCTGCATAAGTACCCGTTGCCTATGCAGATATGCACACCCTCAGCTTCATTCTTATCTAACCATTCACATAAGGCGTTATGTCCTTTGGAATTGTTGTCAAACGCTTTTTTTTATACTTGTTATCAAACAAGAGGGCTGCATCAAATTTTAATTTGGCAATATCGATTCCTAAAAAATATTTTGACATTAAAAATCCCTCCTAATGTTATATAGATGAACTTGAGTGGACTTTGTTTAGATCAACCTTGTAAATGCAAGCTATTAAGTTGTTAAACTTATACCTAAAATATCGTCCGATCTACGTAAACAAAAAATGGGGATAAATTGCATAATCTAAGCACCAGGTTTTTTGCTCTAAGAACCCCAACGGCATATTTATCCCCTTATTCAAGTATCCCTGAGTAATTTAACCATGTTTAATGGCTATGGATAAGATACAAGAACCCCTAGAAGGATTAGAAAACTGGGCTATTTGTATTAATACAGGGGGATAAATTAAATGATTTATTTCATTCACATGGTTCCATGGAAGACAAAAAAATAAGATAGCGTCAATAATTTTTCGCACATTTTTTCAGCATGGTACCCAACATTCTCCTACGCAACCATCTGATTTATATCTTGATGCCCACTCAATTCGTCCATATCCATGTATTTTTGTAAACCCCATTTAGTTCCAGCAATATGCCTTAATCTGGCCGCACTCAGCATTAAAGCCGAATGCCCATCAGGAAAAGCGCCTACAACACGTGTCCTTCGCCTAATTTCTTTCATGATCCGTTCTAATGTATTATTAGTGCGGATCTTACGCCAATGATTCGCCGGGAAATTATAATAGCTTAATGTTTCTTGGATCACGCTTCTTACCTTTTCAGCTGCTTTCGGCAATTTCATTTGTTCCAGCTTTTGGCTAACCGCTTCCGCTTTTTGTAAAGCAGAATCTTTATCTTCACAAGCGTGGATTGATTTTAGCATCGTTGCAACTTCCGATACTTTTCCTCTTGGAACTACACTAAATACATGACGATAAAAGTGTACCGTACAACGTTGCCATAAAGCTTCTGGATAATATTCTGCTATAGATTCTAGTAACCCCATACATGCATCGCTAATAAACAATTTTATTCCTTTAAGCCCGCGAGCTTTTAAGTGCGCTAAAAAATTACTCCAACCTGCTTTATCTTCTTTCTCTCCTTCAGCAATGCCTAGTACTTTGCGATAACCATCCAATCCAACACCTATAGCCGCTAATATTGAAACATTCCGCACTTCACCAGCCCAACTTCGTTTTAACACAATACCATCTAAGTACACGTAGGGATACTCGCCTTCTATTGGCCTATTGCGCCATGCTTCAATGTTTTCATAAGCTTTTTTGTTTAAATTGCTTACCGTGCCAGGACTAACTCTAGTTCCCCATAAGGCCTCGGTAATATCTTCAATTCTGCGTACCGATACACCTGCTAAATACATCTCGATAAGCGATTCCTCTATCGAGGCTTCTCGTCGTCTATATCGCTCAATAATAGCCGTTTCAAAAGTCATTTTACGTAACTTTGGAACTTTCAAAGTAACTTCTCCAGCTTTGGTATGCAATTTACGCTCGTATGAACCTGCTCGCGTATCCTGACGAGTCTCGCTTCTCTCATAACGTTCCGCACCGCACAGCCTATCCGCTTCCGCCTCCAATAATCCATTTAGCGTTTGCTCGACGGTCTCCAGAACTAACTCATTCAAGTGGTTAGTAACCAGGCCCTCATCAATCTTAATCATTGAACCTGATAAGCCTTCTTTGCTAACATCTTCCATTGTGGTGTCTCCTCTGTTTGTGATGAAACATATTTTGCCTTATCGGCATTTAGTGGGGCACCACACCTACTACAATGTGCGAAAGAAATTGTACGTTATCAAAAATAATTATCTATTAAAATCAAGAAGAAGTTTATGTTATCGAATATTATTCGATAACCCATTCTTATTACAAGATTTATATTTAATGCAACAGAAAATTTTATTTCCTCTTCAATTAATTTATTTACTATAAATGATTTATTAAAATCTATTATTTTAATATGGTGCTGCTGAATAGGCTCTAATTTTTTGTAGCACCATGTTTTTTTAGTATATCTTCTATAATTCTGTTTTTATTAGAAACAGCTAAAGACAAAGGAGTTCTCCCTAAATAGTCTTCTATATTTAAATTAATTTTTTCTTTAAAGTAAGCAATAATTTTTTCAACCATATATTGATCATTTATCGCTGTCGCATATAATAATAGCTTCTCTTCTTTAGATATGTTTTTACTTTTTTTTAAGATTAGACTAAATTTTGAATGATTCAGAAAATATTGGATTTTTAAAGCTAATTCCCTTACGTTTGGTGGTTTTAATAAATTCTGATGTGTTCCGGGTATACTACATATTTCAGGGGCAGGATTTATAATATTGAAGAAGTTATTAAAAATATCTTCTTCAATATCGTATTTATTAACGTCTCTAGCTTTTAGTAAAACTACTCGTCCTTTGTATGTCTTAATTTTATAAGTTTGTAACAATTTAAGATTTCTAGATATTTCACACTTAAAATCATCATTTTTTCCAAACTGATTTATTTTCTGTTTATTTATAATTCCATAGATTTGATCTGATTCTATTTCTTGTTCTATTTCTTGAGCATCTACAATATAATAACTATCTATTAGAAACGTTATTTCAACTTGTTCTCCAAAGGCTTGCAATTGTCTTGACATTTCTAATGCTACAATACCTCCGAAAGACCACCCACCTAGATAATAAGGGCCTACACTTTGTACTAAACGTATAGATTCAATATAGAAGCTCGCCATTTCATCAATGCTCAAAAAATTTCTATCTTGAGCAAAAAACGGGTTACTGATACCATATAGGGGTCTTCCTATAAAACAATCTGATAAAGCTAAATAAGGCACTGCCAACCCCAAAGATGGATGAACTAAAAACAATGGAGCTTTGTTACCTTTGGTTTGGATAGGTAATAAACATTTTTTATATACTAGATCTTTAGTAGTTAGTTTTTTTGATATATTTTCACGAATAAGTTGTGATAATTTATAAATCGTTGGATCTTTGAAAAAATCACTTATGTGAATTGTTTGATTAAATATTTTACGTATTTCTAAAGTTAAGAACATTGCTGATATTGAGTCTCCACCTATGGTGAAAAAGTTGTCAAAAATACTTACATCATTAATTTTTAATAAATTTTTCCAAATTTTGATTAATTCAAACTCAACAAGATCCTTTGGCGACTCGTTTCTTTCATCATCTTGTGTGGAATGATATACTTCAGAAGGAGATGGTAATGCTTTTCTATCAATTTTATTATTTGCAGTTAATGGAAAATTTTCCATTAACAAAAACCTATTCGGAATCATAAAATTAGGAAGCTGCTTTTTCAAATTATCACGTATTTTTTCATAAAGCTGGTACTTTTCACTTTCGGCAATGCCTTTATTTTTAGCAACTAAATAAGCAACCAGTTGTTTTTGATTGTATCCTATTTCTCTTTCAATGACGAGAGATTCTTTAATTTTGGGTTGCAAATTTATTAAGGCTTCAATTTCTCCAGGCTCGATTCGATGTCCATGTAATTTGATCTGATAATCTATCCTCCCTAAATATTCAATATTTGCGTCGAAATTATATTTAGCTAGATCACCAGTTTTATACAATCTAACTTTCTTACTCCTGTTTTTTATTTTTTTACCATTAAACGTATTACTACACTCTAACTCGACAATTATAAATGATTTTTCTGTTAGGTGATCTTGATTCAAATAACCCTTTGCTAAACCAACGCCACCTATATAAATCTCACCTGGTACACCAATTGGTACTAATTCAAAATTTTTATCGAGTATGTAAACCTCTAAGTTATCTATTGGACGACCAATAGTCGTAGATGGCTTCGTGCCATCATACAAATAGATAGTAGTACAAACAGTCGCTTCAGAAGGACCATAAGCATTATATAATTGTTTTACTTTCTTATTCCATTTTTCTAAAATGCTATTGTCTGGAGCTTCACCTGCTACTATTAAAACTCTTAAATCTGGTAAATTTACGTCTGAGGGTAATATTCTCAAGATACTAGGAGGGAAAGTGGCTATTGTTATTCGATATTCATTGCATATTTGCGTCAATTTTTCAGGAGAAAAACGGTTAT
>CADEGZ010000016.1 GCA_902827015.1 uncultured Pseudomonadota bacterium | reverse complement strand
CGATATTCTGAATTTTCAAGAAATAAATGACTGATTATCATGGGCGTATAACAAATATGAACGCCTGTACATTCCCTTAAAAACATACGAAACGCTAGTTCTGATTGCCCAATCATAGGAGCACAAAAGTACCTTGGGGACCCCAATAAACGGTAAGTTTTGTAGGGATCACTTTTAATAATATCGTATTTTGGTATTGATAGAGGATGATAGAATCTTTTATTTATTCCCATGGGCTTTTGTTTGCATCCAACTACCGCTGGAAACTCTGTTGTGGGATGTGCTTGTGTATGGCAATAAGATAACACGGTGTATTGGTTTCCATCGTGATAATCTATATAAGGCGATTGAAGAAAACGATACGAAGTTTGGCTGTCTAATAAGGCAGAGAGTAAACAATTATTACAATCGCAAGGAACCTCTTTCCCAGCGATGTTAAAATCGCCTTCATGCCTAAAGATGTAAACATTAAATGCTAATTTACTGCTTAAAATAGCATTTATCCATTTGGGTTGGGATAGAAAAACACAGCAGGAAATAGGACAGTCTAACTGTTGCAAAACTACAGATTGAATGGGAATAACTTGTTTGGAAATTTTGGATAAATCTGATTGAACTATATGATCTGTAATAAAATTTTGTTTTTGGGGTCCTATTATTTGTGAAATTAATTGAGTTTCAATGGAGAAGTGTTCATTATTAAAAAATGGTATTAGTTCAACTTGACTACTGCAAGTATTTTGTCGAATGCGCAAAAACACGTTGACTTTACTCATATATTCTTCCCTCTTCCTTGATTACTGTTTTATTGTCATTATTATACCAATATTGCAGTTAAATGCTATTTTGGTATTTTGTGAGTAAAACTATAAAACCGCCAGCTAAAAAACCAGGTTTTTATAGTTCCAAGAGTTTATGGAGTTACGATAAACTTTTATCAGTGAAGCAATCTAAGAATGTTATTCTTTAGCTTTTTAATTAACTAAATTTTGGGTTATATAAATTTGCAGCTTATCCGAAAAGCATCTGTGAAATCTTTGGAGTAGCTCGGAGCATGTTCCAAATTACCCTAGAAAACATTGGATCTGGATCATGACGTTGGTTAAATCTAAAAGTATATTCTGATAGATAGAGTGATCCACGATTGCATTTGAAATAAATTTATGAACCCACAGTAACTGATTATCTAGTAATTCTTTATTACTACCGGCGGCACGATGTTCAAGTTCTACATTTTCAAGATGCATAACTAGTTTAAACAGTCTGTTGAGACTATCAACTTTATGTTATCGAAAAACGAAATGCATTAGCGATGAGAGCATTTTTTGTCAAAGCAATTGATGGGCTTTGGTGGTATCCTTGAAGAAAATCACTATTGATAAAAGTAGTGCCGATTATGTGGCATTGAATACAATTAATTTTGCATCTATACTAACTCAACAGGTAAGCACTCATTGATACTGCTTTAGTGAGTGGATTAAAGAAGAGTTGTCTTGCACAAGAGCAATTAAAGCTAAAAAAAGTGCAGAAGTCATGTTTACCAAGATGATGCTGGAGGTAAGAAGTTAATGGTACACAAGGTATTGTCGTAGGTTTCGATAAGGATGAAGACTGGTCTGTTGTTAAGACTTATGATAATAAAACAATTGTTGCTTATCCAGAAGAGTGGAAATATGAAGACAACGAAATAGTACATGCGATAATTACACAACTCCCTCTTCGTCTTGCCTGGGTAATTACCATTCATAAAGATCAGGGTATGACACTTGATGTTGCAGAGATGGATTTAGGAAATGTCTTTGAACTGGGCATGGGATATGTTCCCTTATCAAGAGTGCGCAGTTTAAATGGATTAAAACTCGTGAACCTTAATGGATTAGCATTAAAAGTACATCCTAAAATTCTTCAATGTGATAAAATTTTCAGGGATGATTCGGATATTTTAATTAAACATTTGCGAACGCTACCTGAAAAAGAAATGGAACAGTATCAGAGAAAAACCCTAATGGGGCGTTTTGGAGATTGTGTTAGAGAAAAAAGTAAATGTGAGAGAAAAGAAAGAAATTAAAAGAAGCAAACGCAATCTTTACTTACATGATGACTCAGAAGATATTAAAGAAAAATTTATCAATTGAATCAATAGCCAAAAAATGCGGAATTTCAATTGATACAATCATTAATCATATAGAAAAGCTTCAGAATTTAAAACGAATTGATAATGCTTATATGGCATGTTTAAAAAAAATGGTTCCGAAAACAGATTTTGATATTGTTTGTTCTGAATTAAAGAAATCTGAAGATGATAGGCTAAAGCCGATATATGAAAAATTTGAGGGAAAATGTTCCTACACTGATAGATTAGAATTGCAAGATTATTTGTAAATAAGTAATATACCAATCGCATTATGGTAACATAACAGATAGTTTTATCAGTTTAAATTGATTTAAATACCTTAATAAATTTGACGTTAGTAATTATGAGTAACGACAAGGGTTATCACAAGCTTACAATGGGGGTTTCGCTGGCCTCGACAAGATCTAGGTAAGTGATATTATTTCTTTATGCCTCGGGGATCTGCGCACGATCGAGTCAGAAACAATTTTTGATCTTGACACAATAAAACCAGATGTTATGATTGAATTTGTCTAAGAAGTTTCAAAGTTGAAAGAGCGAAGAGAAGTATTATTCTCTTGCAAATAAATCCATTAGTAAAAAATTATTAACCATTGGAGTAATAAGTAAATGAGTAACCATGATGGCAGCTATATGTTGAATGAAGTATTGCAGTATTTAGAGGATGATCACACAACATCGCTGGGACATGCTTTTAGAAGCATGTTGACAAAAGATCGTGCTAAGTTCTTCAATGACATTCTTAAAATTGGTAGAGACCATGATTGTAATGATGGCGAGATTATGTCCTTTATAGGGCGTAAATATGACTTTTGTTACTATTGCGGGGAGAATAAAGAGCCTCCTAAAGCGCAAGAGGACTTATCACGCTATGAAGAACAATTCTATGTCTGTGAAGATTGTGAAAAGCGGTAATGGTTGTGTTTGTCAGAACAACTCCAAAGTGAAATTAGAAGCTAAGTTAATAGCGGGATTTATTAAAAATGGACTTGTATATGAATCTGGGCAAAAAAGGACATAAATATAAATGAACCATGGTACAGGCAGGAATGAAGCTTGTCCTTGTGGTAGCGGTAAAAAATATAAAAAGTGTTGTTTAAATGCAGCTCTAATGACGAGTGATTTTGCGTGGCGTAAATTGCGCCAGATGGCAGGAGTCATCATGGACGAACACTTAATTCCTTACGTGATGAAAAATCTCCCTAAAGAAATGGTTGAGCCTTTAAAGAATTCGTTTCTGAGGATTTGCCAGAAGCAATAGAACCAGCATTGCTTTTTAAAAATCTTTTCTTACCTTGGTTACTGTTTAATTGGCTTCCAGAAATTAATTTTAATATAGAAGGGTTTTTACCAAACGAGCCTATCGCGTTACACTATTGCAAAAAGTATGATCATCGATTAAGTACCGATCAAAAAAACTTTATTGAACGTATTTGTGAGACGCATTTTAGTTTTTTTGTGATATTAGAAGTGATCCCAAATAAAGCGTTACGAGTAAAAGATATTTTTTTGGAAAGCGAGTATTGGGTCAAGGAAAAATTAGGTACACAAATGTTGACTCGGGGAGACATCGTTTTTGGTCGGGTACTGACGTTAGCAGAGCAATCTATTTTTGTTGGTATGGGAAATTGTATTATTGATGCTCGTTATCACTATGAATTACTGAAATTGCGTGAAGATTTGATTAAAGAAAACCAGGATCAATGTTTAACTCCTACGTTACTTAGAGAGACTTTTGGGTATGAGATGTCTGATTATTTTTTCTCAATAGTGCGGGAAATGTTTGATGCCAGGGTGCCGGGATTAAGCAATACGGATGGCGAACCGTTACAATTATGCAAGTCTTTTTTTAGTTTGAGTATTTTGCCAGAAGAGGCATTAAAAAAACTTTTGCCATTAACGCTATCTAATGATATTGAGGAATTTTTGTTAGATGCAAAAAAGGATCGAACGGGTGTGGTTACTGAAGTTGAAATACCTTGGTTAAAAAAAGGCGCACAATTCACGCTGAGTGGGATAGTATGGTTTTAGGATACATTAAAATCCGTAAAAACAAATTGATTTTGGAAACCAATTCAGAGAACAGAGCTAAAAAAGGTCGCGTATTATTAGAAAAGTATTTAAAAGGTACGATAGGTTTTCAAAAAATGCTGATAGAGTCTATTGGAGCCCAGTTAGAGAATCTGCTACGTCAGAATTCCAAATTGGGGAAACCCGTAAATGAGCTACAAAATTCGCCTGAAGTTCAAGAGATGCTTAATGAAATGATGAAGTAACACTGGAAGCATTGGTTTGATAAGCCTATTCCTTGTTGGACAATAAAACACCCCGAGAGGCTGCTAAAACCAAGAAAAGCAGAGAGCAACTTGAAGCATTGCTGTTGTTATATAAGTGCCATGATTTGGAGCAGAAAAACAATTTACTCAGAGCAAATATCCCTTATTTAAAGGCAGAACTAGAACTCAGTTAGGAGAATTTAAAGAAGTAAAGCCGTAATGTTTGTGGGAAATTTGGGTGTTTTGGTGCAGCGTTGTTGTCCGCCGTACTGCAGGACGAGCTATTTTGCATTGCAAAAAAACATTGTAGAACCAACTCGTTATGGTTTTAGTCAGTGGATTGAAAATCCTCTGCGCCGTGCAAGCCATTCGTTGACTAATAAAAAGAACTGTTGTAAAAAAGTATAAGTCTATAACGCATTGACCACATAAGCTTTGTGCTTAAAAGCGTTTTTTCCTAATCCAGAGGTTATACCCATTACGAATGAATTTTAGGCCTATAGTTTTAATATTCTAACTCGCGGAAAGTCTTCTTATTAATATCTTGGCGGCTTAGTTTGCGAATACCATGGCCTTTGTCCTATCGCATCTTTTAAATCTAATAAAACATTCTCAGCTGCAGCACGATCATTAGAACTAGCTGTAGGATTTTCTTTAATCCAATTTTCAAGTTGTTCTATAGCATAAACTGCATCTTCAAGATGAAATTTTCCTTGTACCGGTTTACCAGTAGCAAGCTCATATCTAACTACATTAGCCAAGCTATTATTTGTAATTTCATTATTTTTTCTATCAAAAATATATTTTATAAAATCACAGATTTTTTTTAAGAAATCTAACATCTCGCCTCCGGAAATTCATCTTTGTTATCGTTCGTAAATAGATTTTAGATTTAGACTTAACCAGTATCATATACCTCAAGGCCTTCACCCATAATATTACTGATTTCATATAAATATTTATTTTGTTCTTTAAAAAAATTAGCACATGCATTCTTGAATTCGGTAAACATTGGATAGTATGTATTGTAAAGCACGGTTCTCTTAAAGAAGCCCCCTAATCTCTCGATTAAATTTAGTTTTGGAGAATACGCAGTAAAAACACCAGTTTAAATTTTGAGGTTTTAAGATAGTCTAAAAACAGCTCCAGAAAAATGATACTTGGCATTATCCAATATTACATAAATGGCAGATGTCCAGTAGTAAAGCGTTTCCAAATATTTTAACAGTTCAATAGTCGTGTCAGTATTAATCGAACCTTCAGTTATTATCGTTGTCGTCTCAAAGGTCTCCGCATTCATTGCCCCATGAATATTGAGCCTATCTCTGCCGGTATTAGCCTTTAATCCCTGCTCTCTCCCTTTTTTTATCCATCCATACGCCGTTTGAGCATTATGGGTTGGATGCACCGCGTCCATAAAAAATACTAATTGATCCTCTCTTTTCTTATTCATAAATTCTAGGTAAAATTTGACAAATGCTTCTTGATCTCCTTCATCGGGATTACCGGGAACTAATTTTGGTTTTTTATAGACATAATCTAATCGTTTTAATAAATCGGTCATGCCGCTCTCAGTATATTGGATTCCAAAGATATCTTCAACGTATGCACAAACTTGTTTTGTTGTAAGATATACCCGACTGTCTAATTCAATACATAATTGTTTTTGTTGTTCTAGGGTTAATTTTGATACGCTACCTTTGTAATTAGTTGCAGCTAATTCTAAAAGACCACCGTGTTTGTATTTTTCAACGTAATTTCGTAATGTTTCATTATTAAGAAACAAAATTTCAACAACGTCATCAATAGTCCATCCGCTACCCAGTAAAATAACAGCATGGATTTTATAGGTCAAACTAACGTTTTTATCTCGCTTGGCCATTCTATGCATCATATGCAGTTCTTGTAATTCTGAGGATGTTAATTCAAAGTTTTTCATACCATATACGATTTTTTGGTTACCTCAAAACCATCCATATCTGGCAAACCAACATCCATAATAATAAAGTTATATTGATATTTTTGTATTTGATTAATAGCAATCATTCCGTTTTCAGCAATATCAATCTCACATCTTTGCTCAGTAAATAACGTTTTAATAACTAAGGCAGTAATAGGTTGATCTTCTACAATTAAACCATGTTTTTTAATAGCTTGTTTGTCATGGCAGTCGCTACTTTTCACTGTTATTGCCTCTTGTTATAGAGCTAAATGGTTTAGTTGGAGAGAAGGGAAAGAACTTCAGCCTTAGTAAGTTGATGGAATTAAGTATTGGATATTGTTTAGAGGCATATTAAGGTAAAATTTTCATTACCCATCGCTCAGTTCTCCAGAACTAGTGGTGGTAGCACTCTGGCGGATGTTTCAGCATCCACTTTTTGCGCTTGCCCATCCTTCCTTTGGGGTGAGCAGATTCCTTTACTTTATATATAGAAATGGGGAGTAAGAAATCCTGAGTAATATTAATATTTTTAGGAGCTTAACTATTGGTATTGTTATGTTGTTTTAAGATTGTGTTTGTTCAAATAAGGCCGTTTATAAGGATACTCAAGTGTGGTTTGTTTGAAGAACTATAAAGTATTTAAGTTTTGATTATTGTCGGGAGTTAGTATTTTTTATGGCTATATTTTTCTATATAATTTTTTAATGGTACGACATTATTAGGTTCAAACGTAAACGTTGGTAATTCTTTAAGAACACAATAAAAATAATTTTTACCTTTCTTTCCTGCAATTTTTTAGCGGGATAAAGGACGTCTTCCCATTTCTCCTCATTAATTTGCGCGTAATTACGAGTATTATTAAGATAAGCTATTTTATCTCTTTTAGTTAATGCCTCTATTACAGATGCAGGCGCATTTGTTTCGATAGCTTGCGTAGCAAGCTCCTCCATTTCTTCTTCATTCTTTACAATAAACCAGGTAGGTATACCCGTTTCATCTAATAGTGGAAGCTGCCGGAAGTGTCAATTAAGTAATAATCTGTAATATGTAAATCTTGGCATAATTAATCAAAAAATTTAATAAACTTTTGATCAACAATGCAAATGTCTGGTTCGCTAGCCAATCCTTTAATAACCACCTCAGATAAATCTTGAAAACTTTGTTTTTGTAATTGATGAATACTTTCGGCTAGCACCTTTCCTATTGGTAATAACTTTACTACCTAGATTTTGTGTGTGTTTATTAAAAAACCAAATTACAATCATAGTTGATAGTTATTAATCTAAGCAATTTTATGACTAAAATCTTTAAAGTTTCAATTATCTGAGAAGAGAAAAAGCTACAAATCAAGTAAATTTATAAAATTTAGGAGTTAATATTTGCAATAGAACAATTTAAATCTATTGGACCCATGTCGATTTTATAATATCCTTTGTGACGTACCGGTGGGTATTAGATGTTAATAATAAGCTAAGTAGAAATCAAAGCTGATTCGATTATCGGAAAATCTAGATTTTTAAAACTCGGGCTTTTATACTAACAGTATAATAGATTGTTGCTAGAAGTTACTTTAAGGGGCATAATTTAATATCAGAGAAATTTATGACAAGACTAACCTTACAACTATATGATCAAGCCCTGAAATTAAGAGAACAGCTGAGTCAAATCTTTCCCAAATGTTTTTTTCCAGTTGGGCAAGAAAAACCATTGAAAATAGGTATTTTTCATGAATTAGTCCATAGGTGTGATGAAATCTCACCTATGCCTGATAAAAAACTTATTCAAACATTTATCGCTCTTTATACTAGCTCAATTTCTTACAGAGCAGCTTTAATTGCACCTGATGCGGTGCGTGTAGATTTATACGGAAATACGTGTAGCCGGGTAACTCCCAAAGAACGCTACAAAGCCAAGGTAACAACCAAACAAATACGATGGGTGTTAGCAACCGAAAGATTTGAAGTGGAACAAGCTAAGGCAAAGCTAAATAAACAGCCTAAAAAACAAAAAACGCTTGTACATAGGTCGATAGCAGGAAATTATTATGCAACTTTTTTCACATATTTTCCCTTTTGACGAATGAAAATTGTTTCATTAGTATAACAACATGTTGTATCATATGGAGAATTCAGTTTTTTAACTTAAAAAGCTGAGCTAATACTAAATTATTTAAGGCTATAATTTTAATCAATGTAAATTGACAACCACGGAACTATTTAGTTGATCCTGAAAAGACTAATTTTGTCTAAAAACCCTGATATTTTTTGAAAAAACAAGAGTAAAATATTGTAAGGTTTTCGTTGATTTTGAAAGGGAGCTTGCAATTATGCTAGCTAAAGAAATTGGCAATAATATTAGCGGGCACGTTAATTTAGAGAACTTATTGGATGAAAATCATGGTTTGTATCAATTGGCAAATAAATTAAATTGGGACTATTTGGCAGAGCATTTTGGGCGATTTTATAGTGAAGACAGTGGTCGGCCTGCAATACCTATTCGAATAACGAGTGAATGTTGATACAACAGTGCAAGAAAAAGCTATTACGTTTCCTACAGATTCTAAACTATGTCACAAAATGCGAGGGCATCTGATTAAAGAAGCGCGTTTAAGAGGGATTGATTTAAGACGAACTTATGTTCGCGTCAGTAAACGTGCATTAATCCAACAAAGTCATTACGTTATTACTCGCTCAGACAAGGGCTATAAAAATAAATTTTATAGCCCGCATGCACCGGAAGTAGAACGCATTGCCAAAGGAAAGATCCATAAAAAATGTGAATTTGGTTGTAAGTCGAGTTGTCCCTATGAAACAGGACCACCTAGACGCTGTTAATTTCCTTTAGGAACTGCCTTGGAGAGCACATTTTAAGTCCTTTATGGGGGGCATGCTCGTTGTAATCTTCAAACCAAGCCGGCAACTGATCCATTACTGTTTGCGCATCCTTTACCAACCCAAATATAATCACGCTTAAATGTCTTTACTAACGCCTCAGCTACTCCATTACTTTCAGGATTTTTGACTGGCGTTGTACAAATCTCACGCCCTAATTGTCGTCCAAATTGAACGGTTTCTTTGGCAGTATAACAAGAGCCGTTATCACTTAGCCATTGTATTGCGTAAGGAAGTTTTAATTCCTTCCCAAAACGATATTCCACTGATTCTAACATAAGATCACGAATAGCAGCTCCATCAATTCCAATCGTTGATGCAATATACCTAATTGCTTCTCGATCGCAAGTGTCAAGTGAAAACGCAGTGAATACTTGATCCTGAGGGATCCCCCACGAATTTTTTCATAATTCCTCCTTCGACAATTGAGTAACAGAAGTCACAATTAGTGACAGAGCATCAAAATACTCTGCCCTTCTATAATTAATTTCTCCTTGCCTTATCATTTGGCATCCCAAGAAAAATAATGATAGAACAAATTTGTTGCGAACTGTATTGGCTTGATAATCGTATTGTATACTTCTTTGTGCTCCAGCTTTTCCTAATAAAGTGACGGCGAATATCGCTAATAGCGCAATTAACAACAAAATTTCTAAACGAGCCAACGTATAAGTTTTCGATTCTTCAAAACTAAATCCCCATCTCGAATTTTTCGCATCTCTAAACCCTTGTTCTATTTGCATCCTGCGCTTGTATAAGCGTATTACTTTCTTCGCAATCTTAGAACCCCCTTTTAAAGATGTAGCAAGCACCCAAGGCTCTTTGTTCCCTTTAGCCATCGTCCTACTACGTCGTCTCCATATTTTCTTTCCAAGTTTATTTTTATCAACCCTTTTTTTTCTCTTGCCTTTGTATAAATAAAGCGAACATCCTATCGGGGTTCTTTTGCTTAAAAAAAAATTAATTATGAACATAGGTATCCTATTGGCCTTTTTATGAAGTAAACTACATGAAATCCATTCGCTTTCCTTTTTGTATTTTACTGAATTCCTGACTCTGCCTACCCAATCCCATTGTAGCTCCTCCACTTCTCTGAAAAAGGGGCTATGAAAGCCCGCATCAGTAATTATTATTGGTTTACAGTCCTTAGGAAGGATAAAATGTAACGTTTTTAAAAAATTCTTGTGGACTTTATGATTATTCAATTTTTTTCGGGATGAGCTTCTTCATAAATTGTTAAAGCTCTTCCATTGGTTGGAACAGCTGCACGCAATAGGTGAAAATTTTTATTTGGAAGTGATGACCAATCTATAATAATTGGAGGTCTGCTTGTGCTTGATATAACCAATTTTGCTAGAACATTGTAAATTTCATGTCTTTCTGAAAGTAATTTTTTGTTACCAAGAAGCCTATCAATCCTATTAATGTTATTTTTAACTTTAGCGCCTGTGGTTAAGGAGTGCCCTAGACCAGATAATGTCAGTTTACCAACGACCACTAAACCGGCAACGGAAATAAACAAAGCATTCAGTCTGGTACTATGAATTTGGGGACATGCTTTTTTTTACGACATTATGTAACAATTGAACAACATGCATGGGGTTTTGCTCCTATAGGTTTTGGTGAATCTTTATGAGATTACAAAACTTCATGCATGTCTATATTTTAATTTATTGATTTTAAAAAAAATTTTCAGAAAAATGTGAGGATACTTCAGATACTTGATCTCCATTCCAACACTGTATCGTGAGGACATCAGAACACCATCGCATATTACTTTTTAAAGTAACTACTTGCCCTGTGTGAGCGCGGTGAGGCCTGCCCGTATGCCGTTGTAGTAGTAGTCCATCCATTTTCATAACCCTATAAACCCGCTTGTGGTTTACCATTTCCCTTAAATTTTCCTTGAGTTTCCTATTTAATAAGGCTGTTATACGTCTATATCCATAAGTTGGCCGTTGTTCAATAAATTCGCGAATGTCCTTCAGTAAATCTTGGTCCGTTGATTTAAAATAAGTCCTTTTTTCATGTTTATTGACCATAGTAATCCTCTTAGACATGTTAGAACGAGCGACTTTTAATGCTCTGCAAATTGCTCTCATTCTAAATCTTCCAGACTTGGCAATGGCTATCGCGAGATCAGTTTTTTTTTCACGTGCAACATGCACTGCTTCTCGTAGAATTTCAATTTCTAAGGTCTTTTTTCCTAAAGACGTTCCAATTCTCTAACGCGATTTGCTAAATCTTTGACTTTTCTTTTAGGGAATAATTCTTCTTCAAAATCTAGGCCTGCCAATGCTCATGATTCCATTTGTCTTCTCCAATAGAATACTTGGCTCGGAGATATACCATGTTTTTGCGAGCTATGTAGGAAACCGACATGCCTGGCCGGTAAGTTTCTTCTACAATGGTACGTTTTTCATAGGCCGACCATCGTCTTCGCTTCTCAGTTGAGGTAATTACCTCAACTCGGTTGTTGTTGCTACTAGTCATAGTACTAGTCGTACTCCTATCACTTAAAGTTAACGACTAGTGGCCCTGTTTGTTTAAATGGGGTTCACTCCACTAGCTTGACGCATATGTGAAATCGCCCTGAACTGTAAGTTGACATTTGTTTATTACTGTGTTAACTTTTGTTAAAATACTATCAGTTTTCGATAGACTGCTAGTTAGCGTAGGTTTTGGTATTTAGCAAAGCTAAATTTATTTGAGGTGATAAATGCAAAAAGTATTGAAATTGATTGATGGCACAGTGTTCCCCGATTTAAATCAATCTAAGGGACTTTCTGCAAAGCATATAACGACCGAAATACCGCTTAAAGAGTTAAAATATAAAAACCTTAAAGAAATGCAAAGAATAAAACCAGAACAACATATGACTTATATTATGATGATCTTAACAGGGTTAACAGAGCAAGATTTGGATGAATTGTCTGCAGATGACTCAGCAGAATTGATTGGGATTGTTCATAAAATTATTGGAAAACATATTGAGTTAGGTAAGAATCTTTTAGATATGTTAGGAGTTAAAGAAAGTAATATGCAGCAGCCCTTGAATGCTTTTCTAAACAACCCATCTGCAACCTAATGACGTTTTTACAAGTTTCTTTGTTTTTAAAATTGCTAACCGTTCCAGAACTAACCCTTGTTTCCCTTCCCATAACTGTCCAAGTACCTCCCGGCGTTTTATTAGGAACTCAAGGATGGTTGTTGATTTAGGAAATGAAATGACCTTTTTTGAAAAAGTCTTTATTTAGAAAAAAATAAATTAATTGAAGAATTAAGAGTTGAGAATGCAAGATTAAGGGAGGGGTTAGACATTTATTTCAATTTAGCTAACTTTCATATAAATATTTACCGCAAGGTGATAATTCAACTGAGGTAGATACGAAGGGTATTGAATTCGAAAATATCAATTATCAAAGGAAAAAACGCAATAATCGAAAAAATAACCTAGCTAGAGCGGTAACTCCGTCTTCTAGTCGTTTTTGCGAAAAAATTAAGTTTTGGGGTGAAATCAGAACGAGGAGCTAGGTTTATAGAAAGGATATACAGTGTAGTACTAACTTGCCAACAACAAAATAAAGAAGTGCTTCCCTGGCTTCAAAATTCAATCCCTCAGCTCAGCACTTTACCGGTAATTGTTCAGCCGATATATAAATAAGTTAATTTTCAAATAAATTGTAGTTGCAATCCTTAAAATAGGAGATCATGCTATGCTTTATGGATCTAGATTTTGAAAAAATAGCCCCTAAGCTAAGCCAGGAAATTTAGAAGAGTGCTATTTAGTTATTGAAGCACTCTGGGAATTTTGCAATACTTTGAAACAAAAAGTAGTTGAGTTTAAACAAGAAGTTGCCCTTTTACGTCAAGAGAATGTTGAATTAAAAGAAAAGCTTAACCTAAATTCTAATAATTCTTCTAAACCCCCTTCGCAGGATATTAAAAAGAAAAAAAAGAAGAAACGAAATAATGGGACCGGTAGGAAACCTGGAGGTCAACCTGGTCATGTTGGAGTGTCACGCAAATTGGTTCCTGTAGAACAGGTGGATAAAGTGGTAACCTGTTTGCCTCCTGATAAGTGCAGTGACTGCGGTGTTCCGTTGTTGCCTTTAAATGAAGTGGTAAGGCATCAAGTTTATGAAATACCTTTGCCACGTTATGAAATAACGGAATATCAAATTTTACAGGGGTATTGTAACTGTTGCCAAAGAACCTACAGTGGAGAAACACCTGCAGAAGTTGGCAAAAGGGGATTTGGAATTCGAGCACATGCGGCTATAGTGTTGCTGACTTCTAAATTTAAGCTGAGTAAACGGCAAGCATTAACACTTTTAAAAGATTTCTTTCAAATGCCAATTTGCATTGGTAGCATTTCAAATGTGGAACATCGAGTGAGTGAATCTTTAGAGCTTGTGCATGGACAAATTAAAAACAGCATAGATGAATCGAAGGTAGCCCATATTGATGAAACCGGATTTAAGCAAAACAATCGTTCTGGGTGGGCCTGGATAATGGCGAATGAATGTTTTAGCTTTTTGCAATTAGAATATTCTAGAGGAAAGAAGATTGCCAAAAAGTTAATTGGTAGCTTTATAAATCGCGTTATTATTTCCGACAGATATCCTGCTTATAATTTTCTACCTGACTCTTGTCACCAAATCTGTTGGGCTCATTTAAAGAGGGATTTCCAAAAAATATCAGAACGACCGGGGATGGCAGGCGTTGTAGGAAGACGGTTATTACATCATTACGGCAAAATTTTTGCTTTTTGGAAGTCGAGTTTGCAGGATGGTTGCGTTAATGACAAGCGTACACGAAAAAAGCGTAGGCAATTAAAGAATGGATTGATTAAAAATTTGCAATTTGGCTTTAGATGCAACCATCTTATTACAGCACGGGCTTGTCGAAATATATTGGCGACAGGGGAAAGCTTGTGGTTGTTTTTGGAAAATCGTGAGGTACCTGCCACCAATAACTTAGCAGAACGGCAGCTCCGCCCGCTAGTCATTGCGAAAAAATTAAGCTTTGGAGTGAAATCAGAACGAGGGGCAAGATTTATAGAAAGGATCTACAGTGTGGTACTAACCTGCCGACAGCAGAATAAAGAGGTGCTTCCCTGGCTTCAAAATTCAATTGCCCAGTACTTTACTGGGAATCCAGCACCACTTCTTACTTAAAAGCTTATATCCCAGAACAATTACCTTTACCGGGAATCCACCAGCACCGGCTTTCTTGCCTAAAAGCTTTACCGGCTGAACAATTACACCACACAATAAAAATCAGCAAAAAGACTCGAGACGTTCACGTATGATCGTAGTCACAATGACGAATTGGGCGAGTAGCTGTGTGCGAGGTATAAATAAATAGCCGGCAATACAAATAAAGTAAACAAAGTACCAATTGAAATGCCAGTGGCAATGACTAAGCCAATACTAAATCGACCAGCAGCCCCTGCTCCTGTCGCAGTAATTAAAGGTAAAACTCCTAAAACCATTGCCGCTGTAGTCATTAAAATAGGTCGTAATCTAATGCCTGCTGCTAATTCGATAGCTTCTTGTTTTGATTTACCTTGGGTTTGTAAATGGTTAGCAAAATCCACAATTAAAATGCCGTGTTTTGTAATAAGTCCTATTAACGTCACTAAACCTACTTCAGTATAGATATTAAGACTAGCTCCACCGATACCTAAACAAATAAATATCATGGCACCGCAAATGGACATAGGGACGGCCACTAACACGATTAATGGATCTCTAAAACTTTCAAATAATGCCGCTAAAGAAAGGAATATTAGTATTAAAGCAAAAAAGAAAGTGACCATTAGACTTTGACCCTCTTGCATGTATTGTCTTGATTGGCCAGTGTAATCAATACTATATTCTTGTGATAAATTTTCTTTTGCTAAGGTTTGTAATTTTTTCAGAGCTTCTCCCATACTCACACCAGGAAAAGGAACACCAGAAATAGTGACTGAATTTAATTGCTGAAAATGATGTAAAGATTCGGGTACTACTGATTTTTTAAGATAAGCAACTGTTGATAACGGCACTGATAATCCTTTAGCTGTTGTAATGGGATAATCTAATATTTGCTCAGCATTTAAACGGTATTTTCTTGCCATTTGAGGGATTACTTTATAAGCTCTTCCCGATAAACTAAAATAATCCACATAATTGCCGCTTAAAGCAGAAGCCAATGCACTCCCTATATTTCTCATGGTAACGCCCAACTCGGCAGCTTTTTCTCTATCTAACTCTATTGATATTTGCGGTTGATCAAATTTCAAATCAGTATCTAAAAACATGAAAAGCCCGGTTTTCATCGCTTTTTTTGCCATCATTTGTGTAACTTCGTTTAATTTATCAAAGGGTTCTGTAGTACCCAGTACCAATTGCACGGGTAAACCGCTGCTGCCAGGCAAAGGTGGTGGTTGGAACACTACCACATTAGCGCCCGCAATACTGTCCAGTTTTGCTTGTAACTCGGAGTGAATATCTTTTGCCAGTCTCTTACGTTCATCCCAAGGTTTTAAAACCATGCCTGTGATTGCAGTATTTAAACCATTTACACCATCTAATTGAAAAACATGATCAGTTTCAGAATAGGCAGAAAAAATATCATAGACTTGCTTTGAATATAATTCCGTTTGTCTTAAAGTTGCATTAGGTGCTGCGGTTAATAATGAAATGAAAATCCCTTGATCTTCTTCTGGAATCAGTTCTGTTTGTGAGGCAGTATATAAAAAATATATGCTCACTAAAATAATAAAACCAAATAAAGCAGCAACTTTGCTATGATCCAAAGATCGATGTAAAATATCTTGATAACGTACACGCAGTTTTTCAAACTTCTCATCTAAATAAAGAGAAAATCTTGCGACTTCTTGTCTCTTTGAATTATTCATCAATTTGGAACACATCATAGGCGATAGAGTGAGGGCTATAATAGCTGAAATACTTACCGCTCCTGCTAAAGTGAATGCAAATTCTGTAAACAATGCGCCGGTTAAGCCTTCCATAAATCCAATAGGCAAATAAACAGCAATTAGCACCAAAGTGATGGCAATAATAGGCTGCGCTAATTCTCGAGCGCCGATCAACGCTGCTTCTAGCGATGATTTGCCAAGCTCCCGGTGACGATGAATATTTTCTAAAATAATAATGGCATCATCTACTACAAGCCCAATAGCTAATACATAAGCTAATAATGTTAGTAAATTAATAGAATATCCTAGCAGCAGCATAACAAAGAATGCACCAGTCAAAGATAAAGGGATTGCTATGATAGGAATAAGGACTGCACGAACAGATCCAAGAAATAGGTAAATGACTACAGTGACTATCAATAATGCTTCAAAAATGGCTTTTTGAACTTGGCTAATAGAACTTTTGACAAATTTTGTAGCATCGTATGCGATTTTCGCTTTTAAACCTTGAGGCAATTGATCTTCAATGGTAGGAAATACTTTCTTAATTTTATCAATAACCGTTAGTAAATTAGCATTTGGCGCTACTTTAATCCCAATATACACTGCTTTATTACCATCAAAACTGACGGTTACATTATAATCTTCAGAACCTAATGTGATATTAGCCAAATCACTTAGTTGAACCATAGCCCCATTTTCTGATTTAACAATTAAATTTCTGAATTGCTCTACGGAGTGTAGATCAGTGCCTGCCATCAAATTAACAGTTATCATATCGCCATCTGTCTTACCAACGGCAGCAATAAAATTGTTGGCTACTAAAGCATTGGCAATATCCGAAGCAGTCATTGCATACGCGGTCATTTTTTCAGGATCTAACCATATTCTCATTGCAAATTCACGCATACCTAAAATTTTGGCTTGCTGTACACCTTCTATAGTTTGCAATTTTGGTTGAACCACTCGTATTAAATAATCTGTAATTTGATTGGCTGATAGAATATCACCATAAAAACCAATATACATAGAGTCAATGAATTCACCAGTTGAAACAGTAGTAGTGGGCTGTTGTGCTTCTTTTGGTAATTGATTTAAGACGGCATTCACTTTAGTATTAATTTCAATTAATGCCTTATTAGGATCATAGTTTAGTTTTAAAGTCGCATTAATGGTGCTAAGTCCTGGGCTACTATTGGAGCTTAAGCAATCAATACCATTTGCTTGTGCAATGGATTCTTCTAAAGGAGTAGTAATAAATCCGGCTATAATATCTGGATCTGCTCCAACATAGGCAGTGGTTACAGTAACCACTGCATTTTGTATTATGGGATACTCTCTGATAGGTAAAAGCTCTATAGATCGGATCCCAAGAACCATGATCAAAAGATTGAGTACAATAGAAAGTACAGGTCTTTTGATAAATAAATCAGTGAAACTCATGGAATTATCTCACTTTATTCATCTATAGGTTGTGGATCAGGATCATTGCTTGGTACCACAGAATTATTAATGACAACTTGAGAGCCATTTCTTAATTTCATTTGTCCGCTTGTCACTATGATATCTCCTTCTTTTAGACCTTTCAAAATATTGACTTGATCACCTCTTGTTTCCCCAACTGTAATAAACGTTTCTCTAACTGTTAAGATAGGTTGATTATTTTTATTTTTTCCTGTTTCATTAATAACGTAAACTAATTCGCCATAGGGATTATAACTAATGGCTGCTTGAGGTAAAGTTAAATGTTTTACTGTTTCGCCTACATTCATTTCTACTGAAACAAACATACCTGGTAATAAATTTTGTTCCTGATTTGTTAAGGATGCTTGTAAATGAACATTGCGAGTATTAGACTTTATTTTAGGATCAATGGCTGTCACCGTTCCTTTAAATATTTTTTCTGGAAAACTTTCTGAGAAAATAGTTATATTTTGGCCCGCTTTCAACTTAGCAATGAATTTTTGGGGTAAGAAAAAATCCACATAAATAGGATCTAACATTTGTAATGTTACAATCTTATCACCAGGATTGACGAATTCACCCGGATTAATACTGGTGATTCCCAGCTTACCGCTAAAAGGTGCTCGAATAGTTTTTTTTGCGAGAATGTTTTGCTGTTCGTCCACCTGAGCTTCTTTGCATTTAAAATCTGCTTCAGCTGCATCCAAGGCAGCTTTACCGATGGCTTTTACCATATATTGTTCTTTACTTCGGATAAAGGAGAGTTCCGCAAGTTTTGCTAATGCTTTTAATGATTGTAGATGTGCGAGATCTGCATCAGCATTTAATTCTATCAAAATGTCACCTTTCTTGACAGAATCGCCGGATTTAAACAAGACATTCCTCACAAGACCCGACACTTCAGTTGTAAGCTCTATGCCTAAAGGCGCACGTACTGTGCCGGATGCTCGAAGTTTGGGTTGCCATGGTTGATAAGTTAACTTTTCAGCAGATACAGTCACAATAGGGGCAAGCATGGTAGCAAAGTAATGCTTCATAATGATAAACTCCAAAATCTTATAAGCAAAAATTGGCCCAAACAAAAGCCCGGTAAAGGCTAACATTCTAAATAATGGCGTCTTAGGTATGAATTTGTTTATCTTTGGAAACAATGCTTTTAATTTAGACAAAATCTTATCCATTTGTGGTAATTTTTTTATTGATCCTTTTATTTTGTAAGTAAATTCTTTGATTTTTAGTATTAATTTTTTCAGCTCTGTCTTCATTACTTTAGGCACCTTAGGGCTACTTTATTGGTATTTCATATTATACTATTAAATTTGGTTATTCACCTTTTATATTGTGACTTACCAATATTGTGCCAGATACTTATTAAGACTAGAAAAAACTAGGTAAAGATGGAAGGCCAGGCCCCAACATTACACTTCACTGTAATATTCGAGCGTTATAATTTTATCTTCTTCCCATTATTAACAGACATTTATTTATCTTTATTTATGTGAATAGCTGAATAGAGTCGTTTGAAAGAATTGCTCACTGGATTAAGACAGTCGTGTTTGAGTATAATACCTCGTATGGTCTATGGGGTTTTGGTATTCTTGGGCCTTGATTTTTAAAAGGAATAATATTATAGTGCCTACGTTTGTGAGGTTTAATCTAAGTTGAAATTTTAGTTTCTTAGCTAATTAATTTAAATTTGTGGCGAATTGCTACGTTATATTGAGTAATCTTCAAAACCCCTGCTCTCTATGAAATAAAGGTTCTGAGTAACCATATAGGAACAAGATCATGGGAGAAAATATGACTATACCGGTAAAAAGGTTTATACGGGGTATTGATGTCTATAAAAAATATACGCTTGTCAGTATCTGCGATGGGCGTATAGTAAAAAAAGTACGATGCTAGTGGCATGGATTGCTTATATTAAAAATAATTTCTCAAATGTGATTTGAAAACGGCTTATGAAGCTGGCTTTTCGGTCTTTCGCCTCCACCGTCAACTTGATCATGTAGGAATAAAGAATAATGTCGTTTATTCAGGTTCAATAGAAGCGGCTTCAAGAGATAGGGTAAAAACTGATGTTCGTACATGCTAAAGAATTAGCTACTCAGTTATCAACTGGCCGTTTACGTTGTATTCACGTACCCACCTTAAAGCAAGAAGCCAACGGGGTACTTCTCGTTTAAGAGATAATTTTCTCAAGTTCAGGCATCAGATAAGCTAGAAAATTAAGGCTTTACTATTCACTCAAGGTTTGATTAGGTGAAGGCGATACTGTGCTTAGTAAAAAATGGCTAAAAAGTTTTAGAAGTTCAACAATTAGGTTTTCCAGAAGGATATTGCTGCTATGCGATTAAACGTTATGCTGAACAATTAGTTTCATTTTTTTCTCAATAAATCCCTTAATTCTCTGCCTTCTTTGAGGTAAATATATATTTCAGTAAGCATAAGGTTTAAACGTAAAAATTCAGCCAACCAATTCGCATTCGTATAATCAATTCGTGGGTTTTATCTCCTCGTATTATTTTATAGCATTTGGGGTTTGCTAAGTGCAATGAATAACTCCGTTCCATCAGCCCATCTACGAGCCAATACCCAGTTGTAGATAGATTCTACGACTATACCAGACAAGTTAGATTTGTAAGGTTCTAAATTTTTTGAACGGTATCTAAATTATTTTCCAGTCTTTTTTTGATATACTTTTTCCTCTTCACCATTTATAATTGTCAAAACACTGTTGTTTGAGTGCAAATCAATTACAGCATATAGTTGCTGCATATGAAACTCTTCTTGTTTGCGATGTTTGACTTTATTGCGAACTTGAAGAGCCTTCTAGTATGATTATCAAGTTGGCTGATAAAGCTATAAATGTTAAACACTTAACGAATTGTAGGGCAAGTCAATGAAGTTAAATACCTTGTTATTAATAAGGAGAGGTGCTTTGGGCAAGAACCATAATTTAGCTTGATAATGCACATAGCGGAATAGCTGCCTTGTTGTGTAAATCTGGTTCCCATGGCATAGCCGTGATATACTCCTCCTTAAGAAACGATAGATTTTGTTGATTTATGGATTTTAACACTGCTCAGTTTAATATGATACAGCAACAGGTCCGGACAAGGGGTCTATCCAACACTCACATTTTTGAACTGTTTTTAACTATCCGCAGAGATAAGTTCATACTACCGGAATATCAAGTCTTAGCTTTTAGTGACACCTTAATATACCAGTTGGACACCATCGAGTTATGTTAACACCTAAATTTATAGATCTAATTTTACAATCTTTAAATTTAAAGCTTACAGACAGTGTTTTAGAAATAGGCATCGGTAGATCTCTAATTCCCATGCTTTAGGTCTTTACAATATAAGCTTGGAAATAGGGGGTAATATAATAGATAGCCAAATGAAAAATATTATGATGTTATTATATTAACAGGATCTATATGTATTTTATCTAAAGATATACATGAACAATTAGCCATTAATAGAAGAACGTTTTTGGTAGTAGGAGAAATCCCCATTATGTCTGCAGTAATGTTAACAAGAACACACAAAAAACAGTGGAAAGAAAAAACTCTATTTGCGATCGAATTACCTCTTTTACTGATACAACTCGAATTGATCATTTTAAATTATGTATAAACAAATATTATTTACTGTAGTCTTATTTGTAGCTTTACCAATCAATGCTAAAGCAGAAGATCTGCTCACTATTTTTCAATTAGCTCAAAGCAATGACTCTATTCTACAAGCTAAAAAAGCAGAACAGCTTGCTGCTCTTGAAGGAAAACCACAAGCCCAAGCGAGTTTTCTACCCACCATTAATGCAACTGCAAACAACAGCTCCTATAAACAAAGAGCGACCAATGGCAATACTCTAAGCTCTTCTGAAACAGGTAGTCTTAGTCCTATTGGTCCCAGTGAAAACCATTATAATCAAAGCACCTACGGGCTTAACCTGACTCAACCTATTTTTTATTATCAGGAATGGTTGAAATATGCCCAAGCCAATGAAAATGCCAAAGAAGCAAATGCAACTTATGCAGCGGCCGAACAAGATCTGATTGTTCGCACTGCACAAAGTTATTTTGAGGTACTAAAGGCTGTTGATGCTCTTAAATATTCAAGGGCTCAACGAAAAGCTTTTGCCAAATTTTTAGAGCAAACCCAACAACGTTTCAAAGTTGGTTTAATTGCCATTACTGATGTAGAAATCGCTAAAGCACAACATGATAATGCTTATGCACAAGAAATCGCTGCAGAAAATGAACTTGCCAATAAAAAAGAAGGTTTGCGAGAAATTGTAGGAAAACCAGTAGAAAAACTAGCTTTCTTAAGGGAAAATTTGACCTTAAAATCTCCCGAACCCGCTGATTCTGAACAATGGGTTCTCACTGCTTTAGAACAAAATTTTAGCTTACAAGCTGGTCGTTTCAAAACACAAGCCGCTCGTACTGAAATTAAAATTAAACAAGCGGGACATCTGCCAACCTTAAATATACAAAGCAACCTTACACATCAAAGTAGTACTCCGATTGGATCTAGCACTGCTAACGCTAATGTTAGCTTAAATGTAAGCTTACCGTTATTCAGTGGAGGTTCGGTTCATTCTAAAACGAAACAAGCAGTTTACCAATATGAGCAATACCAAAAAGAAATGGAAACTCAATATCGAAAAGTTGAAAGCAGTACTCGACAAACATATCGAAACGTATTAACTCAAATCAATCAAGTAAATGCGCTCAAGCAAGCTATTATTTCAAATACCAGTGCTCTTAAAGCCACTGATGCTGCTTTTAATGTAGGAACCCGGACTATTGTGGATGTTTTAAAAGCACAAAGCGACTTAATCCAGGCTGAAAAAGATTATGCTTACGCTCGTTATGAATATATATTACAGAGCGTTAAACTAAAACAAGCGGCGGGCATTTTAAGTCCAGAAGATGTGCGCCATATCAATTCTTGGCTGACAGATCTTCCAAACAAGCCCACCCCAAGTGATAAATCTATCATCTTGGACTAAACGACAATTCTTTTGACTGCACACAATCTTTTTCAACTGTTACCTTAGTAACATGGGGAGAACCTACCTTCTAGTGTTGAAAACCACTGTAGACTGATTTTGCGAGAGTGTCACTATTTGTAATCTGAACTAAGGCACTCACATCTAATAACGATTGAGTAATATCAACAAAATTGTATATATGAGGTCCGACGATAGCAGCGCGATTACAGTTAACTGCACTTAAATGTTGATTGGCATGAAAAATGACCTCTTTAGGAGATCAATTACTAGTGCAGCCAACAGAAAGATTTCACATGGGGAAAATATGGGTCCAAAATTTATGGCATTTGACTAATCAAATTGCTTGTCTGTTTTTATCAACAGAGAAGTTAGTAGTGTCCTTTTGCAATTTAATGGTTTGATCACGTATTATAAATTGTATTATACATTGCGTTAAGACAGAACTGTTTGATTGATCACCAGTTATTGAATTTACCTAACTAAGTATATAAAACGGTTTTAGTTAGAGTAGAAGGTTGGTTGTCGACTCGAAAAGCTAATAAAACTTTGCTTGACTCCAGATTAAATTACGTGAAATTATAAAGCTAATTTTGTTCATAAGATTATATGTTAACTTCGGAGAAACTATGAAAGATAAATTAGTACAGTTGGTTGCTAAAACACTTAAAATAGATGAAAATGAAGTTTCTGAAAGTACCTCGCCTAATAACACCCAGCAATGGGATAGTCTAACAACTATGATATTAATTACAGAAATAGAAGAATCTTTTAAAGTTACATTTTCGGTAGAAGAAATGATGCAACTTAAATCTGTAAAAGATATTAGAGCTCTGCTGCGAATGAAAGAAGTTGAAAATGTCTGATAAAAATCATACCTTAAGATCTTTGATTAGAAATTTATGGATTGATAAATCTAAACTCTATGAAAGAGGGTTAGAGCAACCTAATTTTAAAGTTGCTTTGCTGAGTACCTGCACAATTGATCCATTAGAATATTATTTAGGGGGGACTTTAATTGAATATGGGTTCAATCCAGATTTTTATAAATCACCTTATAATCAAGTTATACAAACATGCCTCAATCATAAAGAAATTATTCCATCAGATACAAAGGCAGTGGTTGTAATATGGCGAATAGAAGATTTTATTTTAGAAGAGTTAGAAAAATTTTTAAAAAAAGAACAAAACATTTTTTCTGACATTAATAATAAGATTAATTTATTAATAGATGCAATTAGAGCTTTGGTTGAATCTAAAAATTACTTTACTGTTGTAAGCATACCTTCTTTTCCTCAAGTGTCTTACATTTCTAATTTTGATCTTCAGAATAGACCTCTATTAAGAGAATTTTATTTTTATGTTACTAAATATTTCTTTAACGCCGTTAGGGATTTTTCTAATCTTACAACAATTGATCTGAATTTAATACAACAATATATAGGAGTCGAAAATGCTACAGATTTTAGGACATGGTATCTGTTTAAGCAGCCTTGGAGTGAAATATTTTGGTTAGAAATTGCTAAAGAAATTTCTAGGTTACTACGTGCTTATTATATGCCAACAGCAAAATGTATTGTATTGGACTGCGATGGAACCTTATGGGGAGGTATTGTTGGCGAAGATAGTATATTTGGCATACAATTATCAGAAGAGTATCCTGGTATTATATACAAACAGGTACAACGTTATCTTTTAAGTCTAAGAGAGAAAGGCATATTTTTGGCTTTGTTAAGCAAAAACAATGAAGAAGATGTTTGGGATGTTTTTGAAAATCATAAAGATATGATCTTAAAAAGAGAGCATATAGCGACTTATAGTATAAGTTGGGAACCAAAACATAAAGGTATTAAAAAAATAGCAAATGATCTCAATATTAGTTTAAATACTATTGTTTTTATTGATGACAATTCTTTTGAGATCGAAGAAATGAATAAATTTTATCCAGATGTAAAATCTTTAGAAAGACCAAAAAATTTGTTGAGTTACTTAGACATTTTGAAAAAATCTGTGTTTTTCGATAGTTTAACATTAACAGAAGAAGATTATTTAAGGAATAACTTAATATCTTTAGAAAAGCGTAGGAAAGAACTTCAAAATAAACTAACATATCAAGATTTTTTGAATACTCTTGATTTAAAGATTGTAGTTAAATTAATGCAACAACAACATATAGATCGAGTTGTTCAATTGTTAAATAAAACTAATCAGTTTAACTTGACAACTCGCCGCTATACAAAAGATGATATTTTAGGCTTGTATGATAGCAAAGATCATCTGTTTTTTATTATATCTGCTCAAGATATTTTTGGGGATTATGGGATAATTGGAATTGCAATTGGGGTACTAAATAAAAAAGTATTCATTTTAGACTCATTTTTACTAAGTTGTCGTGCTCTAGGTCGCAAAATCGAAACTGCTCTTTTATCAGTTATTATTAAAAAAGCTAGAAAGTTAGGAGCAAAAATTTGTAGGGCTGAATTCATTCTTACTCCTAAAAACGTGTTAGCAAAAGATTTTCTTTTAGAGCATGGCTTTAAATATGAAGCTGATAATTTTTGGTTGGCAGATTTAGACACTCTAACTTTAGTAGAGCCTTCACATATTAAATTATCGGAAGAAGATGAGAGTACCTTATAAAATTGTTAGGTTAGCAATTTTAAAGTGGCAGCATAATTCATCGGTATATAGTCCCTAGTTTTATAACTGGAAAGTGGCAAAATTAGTTCGTTCTCAACTTCAAAACCCTGATCATATATTAGTTTTTTTATTTCATCAGGATTTCTGAAAAGGTAAATATGATCTTCCGCTGCAATATTTGCCACTGTTGTAATGAACAATCTTCCATTGTAGCCTAAAGCCCTTCTAAAAAAATTTAATATCTTATCAGGATTTTCTACATGCTCAAGTACTTCACAGCATATACCCATATTAAAATTTTCTTTTGTAATTGAGTTCATAATTAATACATTTCCTTGTCTAAGCTGAAATCTATCAGGAGATATATTAGCAGAGCAAAATAAGCCATTAGCATATTTTAAAGATCCCTCACTCAAATCAATCCCAGTATAATTAGAGTTTTTCAAATATTCAAGGGAAGTTAACCCCATCAAACCGTGTCCTGTACCTACTTCTATGAATTTAGTTTTTTGTCGAGATAGTTCTAAGAATTTTTCTATAAAGAATTGGTAAATTTTTGTATGATTTTTCCATAAAGCGTAACTTAAGAATAGTCCATTTAAATAGTATCCGTTCATCTTTTCTTGATTACTATATAATTCTCGTTCTAATATGTCGGATGTTTGATCAATATATTTCTTGGTTTTGGTAAATTTAGTTTGATAACGCATAAAATCAAAACTTACTTTTGCAAAATAATCAACAGCTGAGGTTTTTAGTTTTTCTTTTCCCATATAATTGACATAGTAATTTAAAATTTTTTCTGCATAGACAACTATATCTTGTTCTAATTTCTTATTATTACTCCCTAATAAGCCAGTATACAATTGTGGATACTTTTTTTGTATTTCTTCTAATAATTCTTCCAATAGAGTAGATGTACAATTCTTCATTTTTCATTCCATTAATTCTACTATTAAGCCACTAGGCCGATACACAAAGGCAATCATATGATTTTTAAATACAATTGCGGGTACTTTGGGGCAAATAATAATACCTCCATTGGCTTTTTCCTGTTCCAAAGCTTTTTCAATATCTGAAACTTCAAAACATATATGGTCTAATCCGCCACCTTTAGACAACCTAGATTTAATTGGGCTGTTATTGGAATCAAGTGGCGAAATTAGCTCAATTTTTATACCACCTTGGATTTCAATTAAGCAAATCCATACTCTCTGTGATGTTTCTTGTGATGGTTCTATTAAGACTTTGGCTCCTTCTCTGATAAACTTTTTTAAAGAATAATTAATATTTTCAACAACGTAGCCCACATGAGAAATCTTATAATTGAGATTTTCACCAAATTTTACTTTTTTTAAATGATTTTTCATATGAAAATTTTGTTAAAATGTTTAAAATCTTTTTACATAATAGAACAGAAAGACCACTTTCTTTTTGGAGGACTTTGAAAGGTATTTTCTCTTTCTTGTACTTGTTCGTTTACTAGATACGATGATAACAAAGAAGATCTTTCACCTTGCACGTTACCATTATTTGAAAAAATTAGAGGTCTTGGATTGGAAGATTCTTGTTGTACTGTTGTTAATAGAGGTGTTCGAGGTGAAACTAATTGATCTGTTATCACTGGTTGTTCAGAAGCAAGATTACTGGCTTTATATCTCCAATATATCCCTTGTGCGCCCGCACTTATTAAAAGTCCGCACCCTAAACCTAAAGATAAACCAACAATACCATAATCTCCTGGGAAACCTAACGCGTAGCCCGCACCAACACCAATCCATGTAGTTAACATATTAACTACTAATGGCCATCCTATAATATTTGCACCCATTAAGGATTGTGCAGAAACCATTCTTACAGCAGTTAATGACAAGTTAATTCCTGCAATTACTAATAGTTTATCATTATCAAGGAACTTTACCGCTTGTTCATTATTTGGATCATTAGGATCAATAAATGGGTACATAACAATTCGTGGGATAGCTAAAGATAATATTGTGTAAGCTGCTGGGATAATGAGTGATAATGTAATAGCTGCATTTCCATACTTTACAATGTTATTTTTATTTCCTTTCATGGAATTTGCGATAGTAATCTGGGCTGCCGATCCACATGCAGAAATAGGTACCATTAACAAATCTTGATATTGTGCAACAACTAATTGTGCAGATAGCTGGTTCTGGCCTAATTTTCCAATGAGCATATTTACTAAATACATTGCCCCTGTTTCTGAGGCAAAAACAATTAATAAAGGAACTCCATTTAAGCATAGATTTTTAAACGTTGATAAAAATCCTTCTCCTCGCCACTTAAATATATTGTAAGGTGCAAAACTTTTATTGCGTGCAGTAGAAAAA
>CADEGZ010000015.1:23133-27830 GCA_902827015.1 uncultured Pseudomonadota bacterium | reverse complement strand
ACTCCCGACCGCCTGGTTCGTAGCCAGGTACTCTATCCAACTGAGCTACGGGCGCTTAAATTTAGATTGGCGGAGAGAGAGGGATTCGAACCCTCGATGGAGTTTTAGCCCCATACTCCCTTAGCAGGGGAGCGCCTTCAGCCTCTCGGCCATCTCTCCACTCCGTTAGGAGTAGAGAAGTGTACCATGAAAGAGCTTAAAAAAGAACGGGCTAAACTTAAGATTAGTGTTTTCTATTCAGCTTCATCCGACGTTGGGACAGAAGAAGCAGAATTTTCTTTGTGTTGTAAAGCAGCTTCCAAGTGTGCAACTTTCTCACGTTGAATACGCTGATAAATTTCTTCGCGATGAACAGAAACTTCTTTAGGGGCATTAACACCAATACGCACCTGATTTCCTTTAACACCCAAAACCGTAATGGTAACATCATCACCTACCATCAATGTTTCACCCACACGCCTTGTTAAAATTAACATTGTTCAATCTCCTTTCCTACTAACCATCTTATTCGTTACAATAACCAACGTCTCCTCTACCTTGACATTCAAGAAAACATCAAATTTCCATGCTCCGTCATATTTTTTCATTTTCATTGCTTCCCTATGATGAACAGCTCTCTACTGTTTCTTGTTCTACTGTTCCTAATTGAAAAGCATCGTGCAAAGCACGTACACCAAGCTCTAAGCATTTTTCATCAATAATAACCGAAATCTTGATTTCTGAAGTAGAAATTAATTGGATATTAATACCTTCTCTACCTAAAGTTTGAAACATCTGGCTTGCAATACCTGCATGAGAACGCATCCCCACTCCAACTAAAGAGAGCTTTGCAACGTGTTCGTCTTTTATAATACATTGAGCACCTAAATCTTCTGAAATATTTTCCAAGATAGAAAATGCTAACTTAAAATCTCTTTTATGCACGTTAAAAGCTAAATCTGTTGTTCCTTCCTTAGCCACTGTCTGGACAATCATATCAACTTCGATATGTGCTTCACTTAAGGGCTTTAAAACACTTGCGGCAACGCCAGGGCTATCCGGAACACCTTGAATAACCAATTTTGCTTCATCTCGATTAAAAGCAACCCCAGAAACGACTGGATGTTGCATATTTTGTTCATCTACGGTAATTAAAGTCCCTGCCCCTTCTTCAAAAGTAGATAGCACACGAACTGGAACATTATATTTACCGGCAAATTCAACCGCGCGGCTCTGCATAACTTTAGCGCCATTGCTTGCCATCTCTAGCATTTCTTCAATCGTTACTTGCGACATCCGACAAGCATCCGCAACAACCTTGGGATCAGCTGTGTACACACCATCTATATCGGTATAGATCTGACATTCATCGGCTTTAAGTGCTGCTGCCAATGCAACAGCGGTTGTATCTGAACCGCCTCTGCCTAAAGTTGTAATATTTCCCATCTCATCTGTCCCTTGAAAGCCAGCAACGACCACCACTTTTCCCATCGAGAGATCCATTCTGATCTTCGAATCGACAATGCCTAAAATTCGCGCTTTATTGTGCGCGCTGTCCGTTCGAATATGCACCTGCGCACCAGTATAAGATCGCGCTGGGCAACCTCGATCTAACAACGCAAGACTGAGTAACGCAATGGTAACTTGTTCTCCAGTAGACAACAACACATCAAACTCTCGCGGATTCGGCATGCGACTTAAAGCATGCGCCAATTGCACCAGGCGATCGGTTTCACCCGCCATTGCTGAAACCACCACCACCACTTCATGCCCTTGCTCACGAGTCTGAATAATCTTTTCAGCAACTGCACGAATATGATCTATGCTGCCAACTGAAGTACCACCATATTTCTGTACAATTAAGGCCATATTACGTGTACTAGCCCAAAAGGTTGACATTATGACACACTTTAAAGCTTCTCCTCAACCCAGGTATAAATTGAATCGAGTGCTTTATCTAAGTGCTCTGGCTGATTACCACCCCCCTGCGCCATATCGGCTCGCCCTCCTCCTTGTCCTCCTACTTGTTTTGCAACATAATTTACCAGAATATTTGCTTGAACCTTCGCGGCACAATCCGGTGTAATACCCGCAATTAAATTGATTTTATTTTGCTCATCAGTCCCTGCCAGTACTATTATCGCCGATCCTAATTTACTTTTTAAACGATCCATTGTCTCCCTTAATGTCTTAATATCCCCTACAGGTAACTTAGCGGCTAGTACTTTGATCCCTTTAACGTCTCGAGTTTGTTCTGTTAAATCAACACCCTTACCGGTTGCAACGTTGGCTTTAAGCCGCTGTAGATCTTTTTCAAGAAGTCGCGTTTTTGCGATTAATTGTTGTATCTTCTCATCAATGGTCTCCCGGCTACATTTCAATAATCCTCCAATTCGATCAAGGCTATTTATTACTCCATCGATCCACTCTAAAGCACGTTCCCCCGTTAGCGCCTCTAAACGACGCACTCCAGCCGCAACTCCATATTCTGCCGTAATCTTAAAGAGCCCAATATCACCTGTACGTTGTACGTGTGTGCCCCCACACAGTTCTACCGAAAAATTTCCGCCCATCTGTAAGACACGGACTTCTTTACCGTATTTTTCGCCAAATAAAGCAGTTGCTCCACTATTAATGGCGTTTTCAACAGACATAATTTCAGTAGCAACCACACTATTTTCACGAATTTTTTCATTTACCAATTTTTCTATCTTTTGTATTTGCTCTGCAGTTAAAGGTTCAGCATGTGAAAAATCAAAACGCAACCGCAAAGATTCTACCAAAGAACCTTTTTGCTGAACATGGTTACCTACAATTTGGCGTAGTGTTGCATGCAATAAATGCGTTGCCGAATGATTTAACGCCGTTGCTCGCCGCTTTTCTCTATCGACTTCTGCCAATACTTGATCGTTTATTTTAAAGGCGCCAGTTTTTACAACACCGTAATGTAAATAAGCTTCACCAACCTTTTTAGTATTTTGTACTTCAAAAGATCCCGCTGAAAAATGCAAAACCCCTTGATCCCCGACTTGGCCGCCCGCTTCTGCATAAAATGGGGTATGATTTAAAACAACAGCACCCCCTTGTGCAGTATTCAGTTGTGATACTGCATTTCCATCTTGATATAAAGCAACAATTTTACATTCTTCTCGTAATCGTTCGTATCCCACAAAATCCGTGACATGCGTGGTTGTTAAAGGAGCCCGATAGTCTGCAGAAAATTGGCTCGCCTCTCGCGCACGCGTTTTCTGCGTCTCCATCGCTTGCTCAAAACCTTCTATATCCAATGATAATCCACGCCCTCTTGCAATATCAGCGGTCAAATCAACAGGGAAACCATAAGTATCATATAATCGAAACACTGTCTCGCCTGGAATAACAGTGCCCTTCGACAGTTCAGAAATCGCTTGCTCTAAGATCTTTAACCCTTGATCTAAAGTGCGTTCAAATTGTAATTCTTCTTGCAACAAAACATCACTAATATCTTTTTGTTTTATCCTTAATTCAGGATAAGCATCTCCCATTTCTATTGCCAAAAATTCTACCAATTGATGAAAAAATGGAATTTTAAAACCCAATTGATAGCCATGACGTATGGCACGTCTGATAATACGTCTTAAAACATATCCTCTACCTTCATTAGAAGGAAATACTCCATCGGCTATTAAAAATGAACAAGAACGGATATGATCAGCAAGTACCTGCAGCGATTGTTTTTGCGAACCCTCATTTCCATTACACTGTCCTAGTACTTTAATTTTATTAATCAAATTTTTAAAAATATCAATTTCATAATTACTATGCACTCCTTGCATAACCGCTGCAATGCGTTCTAAACCCATACCCGTATCTACTGAAGGCTTTGGTAACGGTGTTAGATTGCCTTCTGGATCGCGGTTATATTGCATAAAAACCAAGTTCCAAATTTAAATATAGCGATCACCATCCGCATCCTTCGAACCAGGAGGGCCCCCGATAATTTCTGGGCCATGGTCGTAATAAATTTCGGTACAAGGCCCACAAGGCCCTGTATCTCCCATAGACCAGAAATTATCTTTAAGACCACAACGGGAAAAACGATTTGGATCGACTTTAATGTCTTTTAACCAAATTTCTTCAGCGATACTATCTTCCTCAAAAACGGTTACCCATAAATGAGCAGCAGGAAGTTTTAGTACTTGGGTTAAAAAATTCCACGCAAAAACGATTGCTTCGCGTTTAAAATAATCTCCAAAACTAAAATTTCCTAACATCTCAAAGAAAGTATGATGACGGGCAGTAAACCCAACATTTTCAAGATCATTATGTTTACCACCTGCGCGCACACACCGTTGGCTACTAGTGGCACGCACATAAGGTCTTTGTTCCAACCCTAAAAAAGTATCTTTAAACTGTACCATACCCGCATTGGTAAACAATAACGTTTGATCATTGGTTGGGACCAAAGAACTGCTTGGAACAATGGTATGCCCATGTTCTTTAAAATAATCCAAAAATGCCTGTCGCAACTGCCCAGTCTTCATATACTGCCTCTACCACTTCAATCTTCAAGTTCCAATGCCACCTCTTCTATCATGGCATTGCTTGCATTTCCACCCGTAGAAGCCAGTAATTTTTCACGAATGATTCTTCCCACTTCTTGCGCAATTTTTATGTTTTCAATTAAGTATTTCTTGTCTTTTATTTTTTTTGTTGAAATGTTGTTGGTTTTATATCTT
>CADEGZ010000015.1:0-23123 GCA_902827015.1 uncultured Pseudomonadota bacterium | reverse complement strand
TTTAATTTAACACCCAACTCGATAATTTCCCCCATACGGCAAATACCTTGTCCATATAAGATCTCAAAATCTGCCTGTTTAAAGGGTGGTGCCACTTTGTTTTTAACCACTTTTACACGCGTTTCATTACCTAATATTTCCTCACCTTTTTTGATTGCACCTGTTCGACGAATGTCTAAACGTACGGAGGCGTAGAATTTCAAGGCATTCCCACCGGTCGTGGTTTCAGGACTACCAAACATTACCCCAATTTTCATACGGATCTGATTAATAAAAATCACCAAAGTATTAGAACGCTTAATATTGGCGGTTAATTTACGCAAAGCCTGAGACATCAAACGCGCTTGTAAGCCCATATGCTGATCTCCCATTTCGCCTTCGATTTCAGCTTTGGGAGTTAACGCAGCCACCGAGTCTACAACCACTACATCAACCGCACTAGAACGAACCAACATGTCCGTAATTTCCAGCGCTTGTTCTCCGGTATCTGGCTGAGAAACCAATAATTCATCAATTTTAACACCCAGTTTTTCAGCATAACTGGGATCTAACGCATGTTCCGCGTCTACAAAAGCAGCAGTACCGCCTTTACGCTGGCATTCAGCAATGACTTGTAAAGTTAAAGTGGTTTTCCCCGAAGACTCTGGCCCAAAAATTTCAACAACACGTCCTCTTGGCAACCCCCCTACCCCTAAAGCAATATCTAAACCCAGCGAACCCGTTGAAATGGCTTCTATATTGGCAATAGCACTGCCATCCCCCATTAACATGACAGCTCCCTTGCCAAATTGCCGTTCAATTTGTGATAAGGCAACATTTAGCGCCTTCTTTTTATGCTCATCCATAGACGACCCCCTTATAAATAAAGTAAACCAACTATCAATCCCCTTTGTCTTCAAACAAGAGAAACTTAAAATTATCGCACATAAAACAAAGTTATCGATAGCATTTATAGCATAGGTCATTTAGACCATTGAAAAAAGAGGGGGGAAATAAAAAGGCAAAGCAAAAAACTCTTGAGATTAAGTCTAACAAAATAAAAAGAGCCCAAAAAATTGGGCTCTAGCATATTAAGCATTAGAAGGTTATTTCAAACCTTGCCGTGCTCTCTGCTCTTCAGGATCAATACCCTTAAAGCGCGTATAATGATCTTTAAATTTGCGTACGTCTTCTTCTTTCATATTTGGAGGTACCTTTATATCCTTCAACATCCCACTAACCATTCTCCCTAACGAAGATGCTTGCACATAATTTTTATTTTTTGGGTTCTCTTTTTGAATGTTATCCCTAATCGTTAATAAACAACCGGTCAACATTAATACTTTTTTATCCTTCGGTATATTTGCTGCCTCCAAGTGTTTCATAACAAGCTCGAGTTCTTGTAATTGACCAGCTCGCGACTTATCCTGAAACACTCTACTTGTTCTACTACGAGATTTATTATATTCATCATTTATAGCATTTTGCTTGCTGTATCGTTCTATTAAATCTGCCACTTTTTCTTGTCTCTCTACTGTAGCAAATCTATCAATGTTAACCGCTTCACTCGCCACCTTCTCAACTCCCATTCCGGCTCGTACTTCTTTCAAAATTGGATTCTCTTTGAGCATCGAGGGATTTGCTAAGGCAAATACTCGAAATTGTTCCTTAGCTTGATCTCTTGGAACGCTACTTAAAGATGGTTGCTTATTCATTAAATCATTACTTAGATCTTTAAGAACCCCCTGCAAACGACTATCATAGCGAGTTTTTCCTATACTATCTTGCAAAAAGACTATTGCACCATAATATTGCATTGGCGTCATTTGACCCTTTTTCATCCTTTCACGACATTCTTCTAAAATTTCTAATTGCTTTGGCCTATTTTTATCAGTAAATAAGGCATGCGCAATTTTTCCTCCCCCCAGCCAGCTGGCCGACGTTTGCTGTTGTTTATACAGCGAAGATGTTGAAGTTTGAGACCGAGTACGTGTAGCATATTCAGCATACGCCTCTTGCATCGCTTCAAGAAAGTGTTTAGCATTATCAAATTTTTTATCCTTAGTTCTACCCTCCAAGAATTCTTCACTATTAATGTATGCTAATAATTTTCGACACTCGTTTGCATCTAAAAAATTTTCTCCTTCTTCTTGTGCACGTTTAGCCAATTTATCGAATGTCTTTAATGACATCCCACCGTGTTTTTTAAGATTTTTCAGCATATATTCATAACCTGCCTTTGGCATACATCCCCCTTATTTTAAGTATCTTCACTTATTTGGTAAGACTGGACCGTGAGATAAAAGTTTCCCTTTAAAACAAAAACCGTTCTTAAAGCAACTAAATCACTCCTTACTTATCTAACAGGGAAGTAAGTATGACTTACATTTAAAAATATTCACTTAACAATAGGGTATGAATATGTCAGACGGCGGGATCACAAATACAATTACAGTAGAAATAAGAGCCATTGCACGCAAATCTTATATTCCTATTATTGCTAAAGAACGGTTTGATATTTTAATTAAAATGGCAGAAGGCTTCCAAGCCTTGGCAGAAAAAGGCCACCCAGGTGCTTTAGAATTAACCACCGATATTTTAAATTTATTAGGTGAACATTTTTTCACACAAGGAGAACTTGCACTTACAAAGATTACTGATCCGACCGAATTACTTGCAATGCAATCCGCGCTTTTAAAAAGCCTAAAAGACGAGACTTTCTACAAGAAAAAACTAAGAGATTTCACCAAAAGGCTTACCATCAATCTGGATTCTCCCGCCCTTAATGCAACTGCAAAAACTAAAGAAATTGCTAGAAAAATCCGAATCTCAAATTTGTTTGCTAAAGAGCAAGAATTGAAAAATGATGCCTTAGATGAAAGAATGGTTATTCTCAAACAAGTTCAAGTAATTGCCAATAAGGAAAAACAGTCGGAAAAACTAAAAATAGAATTTAAAAAGTTCTCAAGACGAGAACAAGATAAACTTATTTCAAAATTTAATGAGCATTTGGCTATTGAGAGGCAAAAAAAATCTACAAAAATAGAAATTTTAGAGGAAATTATTGCCCTTAACAACCAAAAAGAACTGAATGATTATTTAAAATCAAATCCGGAAGCCATAGCAGTTATTAATGAATTAAAAAGACACTTAGCAACACCCACTTTTGCAAAAATTAAAGAAATAGCCAGATCAACGTTGTCTGGAATAAAAGCAATGCCAGACACACCATCTGACATTGCATCTATAACAGACTTAAAACTAGACAAATACAAATTTTTGATTAAAGAACAACCTTTTGCAGAAAACTTAAAAACCATACAAATTTTAGAAAGAATGATTAATTTTGAAAACAAAAAACAACTATTGGAAAAAATAAAAAAAGAAATTTCAAGTTGTAAAATTGAAATAGAAGAGATTAAAGGAAAAATAAAAAAAGATGCGGAAGCAGTACGTTATGCAATTAAAGAAGCAAGAGCAGATGATGCTCGCGCAAGATATGATGCTGTTGTACAAAAATTCAATGCTTATTTTAATAAAGCTCTTGAAGAAAAAGATATAAACAAACATTTAGATATACATGCGATGGCATTCTTAACATCGGTAAATAATGCTATTGCTACTGTACAAGGCATGGATGGTACCAGAAAAACATTAGACATGATAATCCCATTTCTGTGGATCAAAGAAAAAAACCCAGCCAGCCAAAGTACAACCATCTCTAAGATTGTTAAAAAAATGATTTCCGATCCTATCAGCACTGAGAAATCTCACTTAACTGAACTAACCATCGCCATAAGAAGATCTGCACTGCCTGATTTTGAAGTAGAAGATGAGCAAGCTTCCAAAGAAAGTACGCAAAAAAATTCTTCTCTTTATGAAAAATTTTCAGCACTGCAACAAAATTTGTCCACTTTGCTAAAAGCAGTGCGTGGTGATTTCAACGATGAATTCTCCTTAGGAGAACAAAACCTTCGAACCCTAATTAAAACTTCACGCAATGAAATAACACAAATAACGTTTGATGTCTTTGGGAAAATTTATCTAAATTTTAAACGGCTCAATGATGCCGGTCTAATAAAATCTGCCGAATGGAAAAAGCAAATCGAAGAAATGGATAGGTTATCGGAAACCATTAACCAACTAAACGAAAAACAACAACTCTTGTTGGATAAAAAGAAATCTGAAGGCAACTCTTTAAAACTAGAAAAGGACCTCCTGGAACTCGAAGAAGAAAAACATCATGCTTTTTTAGCTATAAGCGATAGTATAAGAAAACTCACCACACTTCCTGTAGAAAAAAACAATGAACACTTACTTGCCTTAACAAGTGTGTCTCGCTTTGTTTTAAGCGGAATCGATAATCTAGATTGGTATCTAGATATTATTTCAAAAGGGCATCAGGAATATTTGGAAAACACGGATCTTTACCAAAACCCATTTGAAGCAATGACTAAAATTTCTAATGAAATTGCAGAAAGCCAAGCGCAACCTCAAGCATCTCTTGGTGTTAAAGAAGGCGTTGAGGCAATCAAAAGCAAAATACAAAATTTTCTTCATTATTCTGTTGGCCAATTCACCCGTAACCAAATGGCCCAAAGATTAATGTGTTTGGATCAATTTGGAGCTAAATTAGAATATGCTGTTCAAAGAGAAAAGTCTCATACCGATTTAATTTCCTATTCTTCAGAGACTGATCATCTCACTTTGGAAATTGAGGGTGATGAATCAGCCGAATATTTCAGACAAGAAGGTTCTTTAAAAGAACTCACTAATAATGCCACAAAAGAGGCCACACAGATCCGTACAGTCATTATTGATAAATTAAAAGCGCTTCAAACTACACAAGAACAATTGGAAGATCAACTTAAAAAAAGGGGGCAAGAAAAACTCCAGGAAAGGTCTACTCAAAGTTATCTTAATAGGTTTGCCAATGTTTTTTATTCAACACCCCTAGATACTGAAATTGCGAACTTAAAAAGGCTACTATTAGAAAATGCAAACCAACAAGAACACGTGAAAAACATTAAAAGACAATTCTCTGCTCTTAAAGGCGTGGCCTTGAATTTGAAAATTGATGCAGAAACTGATCTTCAAAAAACCTCTAAAAACTTATACGCTTGTTATAAATCGTTCAAAGAACAGTTAGGGAATCCTAAGACATCTCAAGATCTTCAAGCGCTATTGGGATCAAATAATCAATTATATCATTCTATCGCAATTTGGTTAGCCAATCATCAGATAAACTCTCTTTATCAAGAACTTACTATTATTCAAGCTAAATTACAGGAAAAGCCAAATGATGCCAATTCATTCGAGTTATTGGTAGATCTGTTAGGAAAAGTTAAAACACTTGAAAAAGATATAGAAGAAAATGAAGTTACAAACAAGCCTATTGATAATATGATAAGGCTTAAAGAAATACTAAACAAACAAATCCATAAGGAAATTCGAAAAGTTTGCCAAAGTTTAAACCCAGAAAACATACATCAGAAAACTGCTGCTCAGCATAGGCAATTACTAAAAACTGGCAATGAGTTTTTGATGGTCCTGAAAAAAATTGATCCAAGTTTAAGATCTGCACAACTCAATGAAGATGAAGTCACTTTAAGAAGACAAATCAAAAGATCTAAAACTTTTGGAAATTTGGGTGGCCATTTATCTTTTTCTATTGAGGAATTCTCTACTTCAAAAGCACACTCAACCATAAAAAAACTTTATCAAACAAAAACCACAGAAGTTCCAATGTTATTACGAAAAGCACAACTTTATAGCCGAAATGACGAGATGGAATTTTTGCAAAAAATAATCGATTTGTTAAATAAAAATAAAGAACATCTCTCCGACACAAAAAAAGCTGCCATATTTCTAGGTGCCATTAACTACTTGGAAGAAGACTTACAGGCGGGCCGCCTTACAATTGGAATAAACAATTTCAAAAAAACCCTTAACCACATGAAAGAAAGTGTGTTTTCAGAACTTAAAAAAACATCATCTACTATTTATCAGCAACTAGAAAAAGAGGGCGCAGATGCCCTTCAAGAATTTCTAAAAGCACACATGATAGAATTTGAAAACAATGCTACTGCTAATAAAGTAATTGAAGGAAACAAATCTACCCTTTTGCACACAACCCTTCAAAAAAGAACCCACATCAATTTTCCGCCTGCTAGGCCTCCTGCAGATCCCCACCATCACAACACCCGGCACTAAAAAATAATTATCCTTGCGTTTCCTGCGTTTCTTTAAGTCGCGGGGTTTTCGGCATATTTGCATACGAACGGACTAAGTCTAATTCCTTCAATAAATGACCATATTTCTCATCACCCAACTGCCCTACAATATGCTGTTGCGCCTTCTTCCATAAAGGGACTCCTTTCTCAATAGCAGTACGGCCTTTGTCAGTGAGCACATAGCCTTTAGTGCGTCTGTCTGTTAATTTTACGGTGGTAATTAAGGCTGCTTTTTCCAAAGGTTTTAAATTACGGGTTAAGGTTGTTCTATCCATCACTAACCCTTCTGCCATTTCTGTTAAGGTTTTTCCTGTGGCAGAAGTTAGAGTGAGTAATAAAGTAAATTGAGTTGCACGTATGTCAGCTGGTTCTAAATGACGATCAAAAAATTGAGTAACGGCGCGTGTGACTTTACGTAAATTAAAACAACAACATTGTGCATTAATAGTTTGATAAGATGTCATATTATGGCTCATATAGTGCACCTCCTAACAAAAGTGTAGGATCGCTTTATACAAATTTGCAAGGAAGATAGCTAAGTTTTTCTGAAATAACAGTGACCTTAAAAATGACTAGAATGTAGTTAGTTCAATTCTAACAATCCCTTAGACAATAGAAAAAAATTCTTTAAGTTGACGCAACTCATCGCGCAAGTGAGCGGCTTCTTCAAATTCTAAATTCTTCGCATGCTCATACATTTTACTTTCTAGAATTTCAATTTTACTCATGACTTGCTTAGCAGATAAAGGTTGTTTTTCTCCCAAATGTAGAGATTTTATAAGAGAGGTAGGCTGTTCATTAGAATAAGCACCTTCTAAAATATCCTGTACGGCTTTTTTGACACTCTTAGGCGTAATGCCATGTTGTTCATTATAGGCACGTTGTTTATCTCGGCGTCTTTCTGTTTCTTCCATTGCCTGACGCATAGCATTGGTTATTTTATCTGCATACAAAATAGCTTTTCCATTAATATTACGTGCCGCTCGACCAATAGTTTGGATCAAAGAGCGTTGTGAACGTAAAAATCCTTCCTTATCTGCATCAAAGATTGCTACTAAAGAGACTTCTGGCAGATCTAAACCTTCTCTCAATAAGTTAATCCCCACCAACACATCAAATACACCTAAACGCAAGTCCCGTATGATCTCCATTCTCTCCACTGTTTCAATATCTGAATGCAAATAACGTACCTTGATCCCTTGCTCTATTAAATAAGCGGTTAAATCCTCTGACATCCGTTTGGTCAAAGTTGTAATCAGGACTCTTTCTTGATTCTGTATTCTCTTTTTTATTTCTGATAATACATCATCTACTTGGGTAAGTACCGAACGCACTTCTACGATGGGATCGATCAGTCCTGTCGGGCGTACAATCAATTCCACAATTGCATCAGAGTGTTGATATTCATAATCGCTCGGAGTTGCAGAAACATAAATGGCTTGCGGCCCTAATTTCTCAAATTCATCAAAACGTAATGGACGATTGTCTAAAGCAGAAGGTAAACGAAAACCATAATTAACCAAATTCTCTTTACGAGCCCTATCGCCCTTATACATGCCGCCTAATTGCGGAATGGTAACATGAGATTCATCAATGATTAACAAAGCCCCCGATGGCAAATAATCCATCAGCGTGGGCGGCGGTTCTCCGGCTTTTCTTCCAGATAAATAACGAGAATAATTTTCTATTCCCGAACAATATCCAAGCTCTAACATCATTTCAATATCAAATACCGTTCTTTGTTCTAGGCGTTGTGCTTCTACTAATTTTTTTTGTGCCTCTAATTCTTGTAACGTGTGCTTCAATTCTTGTTTAATTTGTTCAATCGCGTCCAGCAATTGTTGCCTTGGTGTTACATAATGGGTTTTAGGATAAATAGTAATGCGTGGAACGCGTTTAATGATGGCTCCTGTTAAAGGATCGAAAATACTAATATTCTCGATTTCATCGCCAAATAATTCAATTCTAACGGCATCAACACTAGATTCTGCAGGAAAAATATCTACCACATCGCCACGTACACGATAAGTGGCACGCCTAAAATCAATGTCATTTCGAGTATATTGTAACTCCGCCAAGCGTCTTAATAAAATGCGTTGGTCAATTTTATCCCCTCGATCTAAATGCAACACCATGGATAAATAAGACTTAGGATCCCCCAACCCATAAATAGCAGACACTGTGGCAACAATAATGGTATCACGCCTTTCTAATAACGCTTTTGTTGCCGATAGACGCATTTGTTCAATATGTTCGTTAATAGAAGCATCTTTTTCAATATAAGTATCAGAGGCAGGAACGTAAGCTTCGGGTTGATAATAATCATAATAAGAAACAAAATACTCTACCGCATTATGAGGAAAGAAAGTTTTCATTTCACCATACAGCTGTGCTGCCAGGGTTTTATTAGGAGCAAGTACTAGCGTAGTGCGATTGGTTTTGGCAATAACATGAGCCATGGTAAATGTTTTGCCAGATCCTGTTACACCCAGCAATGTTTGGTGCATTAATCCATCAAAAAGCCCATCAACTAACTTTTCAATGGCTTTAGGTTGATCACCAGCAGGCTGGAAAGTATTGGATATTTGAAACGTATTAGACATACACCAATGTGCTCTTACCTTCATTTAATGTTATAAATATATTTACAGAATATCATAAGAGGAAAGTGTTTTGAGCATTCAGCTTTCTCATCGAGTACAAAGTATTAAACCTTCCCCAACATTAGCGGTTAGTGCTGCAGCAGCGGCACTAAAAGCACAAGGTGTGGATGTAATCAGCTTAGGGGCAGGAGAACCCGATTTTGATACTCCTACACATATCAAGCAAGCAGCGATTGAAGCAATCCAGCAAGGTTTTACCAAATATACCACTGTAGAAGGCATTTTAGAGCTTAGAAAGGCTATTACTGCTAAATTTGCTAACATCAATAAGCTACATTATGAGCCAAATCAAATCTTAGTCTCTTGTGGTGGTAAACAAAGCTTTTTTAACCTCTCTCAAGCATATTTAAATCCAGAAGATGAAGTGATTATCCCAGCACCTTACTGGGTCTCTTACCCAGATATGGTATTGCTTGCTGGTGCAAAGCCGGTGATTGTTACCGCAGAATTGGCACAAAATTTTAAAATAACTGCAGCCCAGCTCGAAAAAGCCATTACCTCTAAAACGCGGCTTTTTGTGATTAATAGCCCTTCTAACCCAACAGGTGTTGCCTATAGTTACGAAGAGCTAAAAGCACTCTCAAATGTCTTAATGAAATACCCAGACATTCTGATTGCCACCGATGACATGTACGAAAATATCTTCTGGCGTCATGAGCCCTTTACGAATATTTTAAACGTTTGCCCTGAACTTTATTCTAGAACTATCGTATTGCATGGTGTTTCTAAAACATACGCCATGACTGGATGGCGCATTGGTTACGCGGCAGGTCCCAAAGAACTGATCCAAGCGATGTGTAATATTCAAAGCCAAAGTACTTCCAACCCCTGTTCCATTTCCCAAATCGCGGCTTTAGCTGCCTTAAAGGGCGATCAAAGCTGTGTCGTTCAGATGGTTCAAGCTTTTAAGAAACGACATGATTTTGTCATTGATGCTTTAAATGCCATCAAGGGCGTAGAATGTGTTAGAGCGGATGGTGCTTTTTACGCTTTTCCAAAAGTTCAAAGCCTCATAGAACGTTTAAAGCTTAAAAATGACATTGAATTTAGCGAGTTTTTATTAAGAAATGCTAAAATTGCAGTCGTACCGGGCAGTGCTTTTGGTGCAGAGGGCTATATACGGCTGTCTATAGCAACTAATTTAGAAAACTTACAAGAAGCACTCACACGACTACGCACAGCTGTGGGGGATTGACCGTCCCCTACTAAATTCGATACCATCCCGCTTTATTCCCCGGTAGCTCAGTCGGTAGAGCACGTGGCTGTTAACCACTAGGTCGGCGGTTCGAGCCCGTCCCGGGGAGCCATTAAAATTAAAGGGTCTAATTTGGTGGTAAATAAAAAGTCATTGAATCACCAATAACTCTCCACCAAGTTGCCTTAAAAAAATAACTTTATGGATAACAAAGATAAAAAGGCTCCACAAATTAACATAGCCCTCTTAAAAGAAGAAAAGGAGTCAAGTACGAGAATTATCTTTAATCCTTTTTCTTTATACTCGACTCCACCATGGTTTTTACTTTTTCAATTAACATCCGTTTTTTATCGGTATGAAGCACGCCGCCTCGACGAAAAATCAAATCCAGCGTATCTTCCGGATACTTTTTGTATCTTTCGATTCGTTCTAGAATATCATGTCCTGAAAACATTTTAGCTTCAACCCTTTGTAAATGCCCTGGCGATATATTAAATAATCCAGCAAATTCTCTGATCGTTAGCCCCAATTCTTTTCGGTAGTTTTTAAGATCTTCTGTTGTGAAATTTTCTTTAAATAAAGGTTCAAATATAAACGAAGAAGGACCTCTATGACCAATAGTGCAGAGAAGTACAATTGGATCTTTTTCTTCCACTGAAATTCCCATTGTTATACAATAATCAACATACGCTGGGTTTTCCTTTGATGGAATTCTGTCTTGAAAAGAAGGGAACAGAACTGAAGAATCATAAAATTCCTTTATTAATGAAAGCTCCGGACCCACAGGAATGGCAGCTTTATTGGTTAAATAGGAAGGATCATATTCAAAATGATAATTAATTTTCCCATCTTTCTTTTTACGAGTAAGTTTTCCGACGAAAACACGCGTTCTTCTTTTTTCCAAAAAAACTTGAACAGCAATGATATCTTTTGTATTGATCTCAAATGTTTTACTCATCCGACATCTCCTGATATCTTTTTAAAATTAATTTCTTAAGCGCATTTCTTCTCTTGACTGAAATATAAGAATAACGTTCTATTTCTAAAAATAAACTCTCTAACTTTACAAGTTTTTTAAAATCACTAACAATTCGTTTAAACCCTAATCGTTCAAACTCAACAATATAATCACTCATACTAGGTTTGTTTGTAGCCTTGGTGGCAATCTTTCCACTTGGGTTAAAATCTGCTTCCAACAACCATTCTTCCTCTCTTGCAATATAACTTGGGTTATCGTACATGGGTGCAAGTGTCAAGCCTTTTGCCGTTTGAATAAGTCCAAAATTTTTTCCATGACGATCGTCATTTCCAATTAGCGCATCAAAAAGACACATTTTAATGAAACCAATAACATCTTCTCTACGCCCTGTCTTTTCTTCAATAATTTCAAGAGATTTCTGACAGTTAAAATCATCTGATTTTTTAAAATAGTGATAAATATGAATAAGATTTCCACTTTGAATTTCGCTCATAAAATTCTTCACTACAAAAGTTGGATTTACATTTCGAAGTTGGATAATATAATATTTAGGGATTCGCAACTCTAAAAAACTTGCTATACGATTACATAGATATTCGGTCGCAGGTAATTCTAGATATTCTGGCTGCTGTACTTTTAATATGTAATGCCCATTGTTCAATGTTGCGCTGTATTTCTTGAATTTCCCCTGAAAGAAGCTAGAGTTAATCACATTTAATGTAGAAGCTTGCATTGGATCTTGACTCTCATCACCCTGATGTTTTAGACTCAAACCTTCAAAGTCCATCACTTTGGGTAATTGAAACCATTCTAAAAAACATTCAGGATGAAGACCTTGAGCCCTATCCTCCGAGAACCCAAACTTCTGCCTACAATAATAACAAACTTCATTCATATGCTTTCATTCTGTCGCTAGAATACCTCGACAATTAAGCTATCCTCCCCTAAGGATATATAAGTTGTTTCGATATATCAACAAAAATATAATGTTTCGATATCGAAACATTATACAAACTGTATACAAATTCAGTTAAATTGTTATTATCATTATTTTTGCTTGAGTTTTGCGCGACACAGTACTGCATTGCTTACTTTGTGCGACATTGTAACGGTTGTCCAGACATAAAAAGTTGATATAAATCAATGCGTTAATTTAAGATGTGCTAACTGTTAACCACTAGGTCGGCGGTTCGAGTGAAAAAGATCCCTAAAAAAATCGGCCTTCAAAACAACGATTACCATTTAGTTGCCGAATTACCATTCTTTTTACCCGAAACAAATGCGGTCGATTTTTTAGTAAGGGCAAGGAATAGTTATAAAGCATTTTTAATTTTACTAGAGCATGGTTTATCGCAAGATGCTATGATTTGTCTTGCCCAATCTTATGAAGCATATTTAAAAATGTTATTAGTGCATTCAGAATTAAAAAGTAAAACAGATGCCAAAAGCCTGAGACATAATAAGTGTGCATTAGAACATTTTCCCTCCCTACAAGATATCAACAATGATGAAACCGCTCATCACCTATTAATATTCCTGGGGGAAAATTACGTTGATTTAAGATATTTAAAAAAAAGTTTCATGCTTCGAGGAATTCGAGAAGAAGATGTATCTAGATACTCTGATACAATGACAAAAGCCGTAGCATCTGTACCAATCGATACAATTGCAATTAACCGTTCTCAATATGCTGAACTCATTAATACTTCTGAGAAAATTACAAAAACATTCGAGTCGACAATAAAATATATGACAGATAACCCCACGTTATTTCCATCTAAAACTGCAGTATCAAATAATTAATATGGGGTCTAACCCCATTCACTTCATCATCGCCACAAAGTTGGCGGGTTCTTCTAGAATTTTCAAACGCTCTTTTGTACAATAAACACGATTTCGTTTGGTGTCTCCTTCGAAACTCAATATTTCCAACTTCACAAGTTTATCGATTGTACGTTGGACTGTAGCAGGCACAACATGTCTGCCGGTGCCGGGCACCTGATCTCGACTGGAGAGAATTTTGCCATATTTAGTTTGGATTAATCTAATTGAATTTAAAATATTATATACTAGTCTCCAGTCGAGATCAGGCAACGTAAATTTCTTAAAGAAGTTTAGCAAAAATGGTCAAGCATATATTCAAAAATTTGAGTAATCTTATTTTTGTAAGCTAAAATGAGCACTGGAAGGCAATACACTAGACTATGAATTATGAACAACGCATAAATAAGATCATAGATTTTATTGGTGAACATCTTGATGATGAACTTACATTAGAACAATTGAGTAGTGTTGCATGTTTTTCAAAATACCACTTCCACCGCTTATTTACTGCTTATACAGGGCTATCTTTACAACAATACATAAGATGGTTGCGTCTAAAAAGAGCCGCACACCAACTTATAGTTAATAAAGATAGAACGATTACTGAAATTGCATTCGGTTCAGGATTTGATTCCCATGAAGCATTTACTAGAGCCTTTAAACAAATTTGTGGTGTAAACCCGAGTGATTTTAGGCTCAAATCAAGTTGGAAGGCATGGGAAAAACCACCGTATTCTTTACCTAAACGAGAGAGGGAAAATATGAACGTGACAATTAAAAATTTACCTGCTAGACGTCTGGCAGTTTTAGAACATCGTGGTGATCCAAACAAAGTGGGAGATAGTGTTAATAAACTGATAGACTGGGCTAAAACTCAATCCATAAATTTAAAACCTGAACCTGGCGAGGCTTTTGGATTTGCATACGATGATCCAGAACAAGTATCGGCAGAGGATTTTCGTTTTGATCTTGCAATTACAATTCCTAAGAATCTAAAACTTAATGGAGGTATTGTAGGAAAAGAGTTACCTGCTGGTAGATATGCAGTAGCAATTCATAGAGGTTCTCGAGAAAATATTAGTGATACAGTTTATGGATTATATCGAAATTGGTTGCCAAATTCCAAAGAAAAGCTAGGCGAACTACCTTGTATATTTTGTTATTACAATTTCGATCACGAGGTTGCTGAAACCGAATTGCTAACTGAGTGCTGGTTATTACTCAAGTAACTGGAAGATGTTTATCGATAAGATATTTCAGTGTCAAATCCTGAAAAATCCTATTACATAGAAGTGTCACGGTATCTGATCTAGGCTATGCTCCGAATATGTCCACCATTTTCGGAGTATGGTCTATTTTATAATCTTAAGACAAGAAGACATTCATCTTCAGCAAGACATCATACTTTTATTCTAATAGTTCGCTATTGTTCGCATACATTCATAAGCATATAATTACTTGGGTACGATCTTGGGTTAAAAATAGCTCCGCCTGGTTTTAAAGATACAAAATCAATAAGCTATAGATAGTTCAAGCCCGTCCCGAAAGGGCAATTTTGTAAACGGATGTTGCAACCAAACCAATGTTTATCGTTATTTATCAATTCTATTTAAAACCAGAAACAGAAGAGCCCTTCAAAAAAACCTGGCACTTAATAGCAAATTATTTTAAAACCTTTCGCGGTGCCATTGGATCGCGCTTGCACAAAACCATGGGTGATCCCAATAACGTGTGTTGGATAGCCTATTCTTGTTGGCCAGACAAAGCAACACGCGATGCATCTTGGCCTGGAGAGAATGCTCCTTCTTCCGAGTTACCAGATAATATTAAAGAAGCAGTGATTTTTATGCAGTCCTGTGGCGATCCTGATCGAAAAATACCGGAGTTATGTTTAGAAGTGGTAGATGATTTGCTGAATCAATGGAAATCCGCTAAAGAATCACCAAATAGTAGCGGGCGTTATTTAGTAAAGATTGGTCTTTCGATAGAAATTGCATCCTTTGATAAAGCAAGCGAAAAGTGGCACAGAGAAAAAAGTAGCAATCCTCTACCTTTAGCAATAAATTGGTGGATGGAATTGCCCCCATGACATGTTCAAGAAAGGCCTGATCTCGACTTGAGGCAATTTTGCCATGCTTAGCTTGGATTCATCTAATTGAATTTAAAATATTATATACTAGTCTCCAGTCGAGATTAGGTACCGCCACACTTGATCGATAAGTGAAAATATAATGCTTGTTCTGTCTCATCAAATAGTGGCAGTGAATAAATAGTTTCAACTTCTGAATCAGAGAGAAGTTTTATCTTATTATGGATATACATAAATTGCCTCTTAAGGTATTATTAATAATGAAGGTTTTCAATAATCAAAATTGGTCTTGATGACCACATTGATTTATAAGAATTTTATTTTATTAAAAACTATTCTTAAAACAAGTTTATCAAAATTATATACTTAACATTGGTTTTTAGAAAATGTGTTGTAAAGGAAATGAACCTCCAGGTGAGTGATGTCTATAAAATGGCTTACTCCTGTTTCGAGGAAATTAAAATGAGTACAGACTCTTTTTATTGGCCTGGAGTCGAATTTTAGGAAGTGTTTGCTAAAATTAAAATAAACTGTAACGCGGACACTTAAGACAGGAGGATTAGTATGAATTCCTATGAAAAATATATGAGTATTATCGGTACTATTGGGAATATAATGTTTTATTTGCAAGCATATAAAATTTTTATTTCCAAATCGGCGGAATCTGTTTCTGGTCCAGGATTTCTTGTAAGCGTAATTGGTCTTAGTAGCTGGCTACTATATGGAATATTATTAAAAAACAAACCATTGATAATTGCTAATGGATTTGGAGTAATCGGTGCCACCATAACACTTTGGGGCATATTCCTTTATGGTAGTTTTTCATTATATTAACCATTGCTACACTAAAATATAGTTGCTCCAATAGTATTTTAATAAGATAACCGCACATCACTTAACAAGGAACACTCCATCTGGAAAAGTATTATTAAAAGCTAGCTTTACTCACGAAGAAACCTTAGTAACTGTTCACGTGTCTAAGGACAACAGTTTACTTTTTCAAGATGTCGCGACCATGGATGGTAGGGAGCGCCAAGAACAGGACGTCCGTTCTTGAAAAAGTAAACTGTTGTCTTGCTACCATGATTGGCAATGCTTAGTAGGTGAAAAATTACGAACCTTAAGGCAACATGTATTTAAGAATAGTATGGCTGAAGATATTGAAATATACGGGAAATTTCAATTACACAACCAATAGCAAAGAGAGGGGGAGCCGTTACGGCTCCCACCTCAGCATGAAAAATTAAATCGCTCTACGTAATTGATAACGAAGTTCTGGTCCATAATTTGAATTAGTATCTACATCCGTTACTTCCATACCTGATTTAGCACAAGCCTTCCACGATCCCGGATTATCTAATCTAGCTGTTGCAACAACCCCCTCTAGATTTTCTCCACGAACTTGGTAACCTTGCCTTTTCAGCTCAGCGTGGTATTGCAAAAGAGTAGAGACTTCTACAGTTCCAATTCCTTCGTACTGTCGATTTAGCTTACACTTTTTGGGTATTGCATATCGTTTAACAACTTCAGCCGTCGCACTACTCCAAGCATCCACTTTATTTAAGAAAGCAATTTCAGCATGCTTTGGTCTTGTTGAACATCCCGTATTAGTAATACCAAGAAAATCCTCAGTTTGTGCATCTGAAACCACAAAACCACTATAAAGATGTAAGACATCTGGACTATCAGGCTTAAATCGCTTATCAAAAGTTTCTGCTCTTGCAGCGGTAACTTCATAAGATACTGGTTTGCCATCAGCATATTTCGCTCTTACTAAAGGCTGACTATTTAAGTAGCCTGTATGTCTTCAGCATCCCCTGCCCGAACAGATTCAAAATGGTAATCAGTACCCCTATATGCAACATCTATATAAACTTCAGTGCGGTTTTCTCCATCTTTTTCAATACTGATATGTGCTTGAGGTAATTGAATGCCCTCCTGAGATGCTAGATATGTACTATATAATTTCTTTTGCTTCTTTTATCCCTTGTAATAACTCTTCAGAAATAGCAGTTCCGGTAGCACACATATTAATACACTATTAATATAAAAAAATTATTGTAATGCTATATAATTGAATAGGGGTTTCCCTGAGCAGTATTATCATTAACTTCATGTTCTTCTGTAACCGGCCCTGATCCATGCGTAGATGTCACGACGGATGTTGCCTTAGCACCATGAGCAACGTTTGATGCACAATGAGCAATTTTAAATTTCCTAGCTATTGAAGCCATTAATTGCATTCTTCGCTTTGCGGCTTCCTCAGTGTCTGGGATCTGATCTAGAATTGAAAGCAAATTATCCAAGTCCTGTCCATGTTGATGGGTATACATTAAAAAATCATTTCCTGCTATTTGCGCTGCTTTTAAGCGCGCTAAGTTCTCGCCAACATCTGCGCCTTTCATATGCAGGCAATCGCTCATGATCACACTCTTAAAGCCACATTCCACACGCAAGCACCCTTTCAACCAAGTTTCAGAAAATGCTGCAACATTTTTAGGATCAACTGCAGGATAAACAACAAAATTAGTCATTACAGTGAGTATAAGATCTTTCTCTATTAATATTTTGAAAGGAAGCAAATCTTCTTGCAATAATACCATAGAGCGCGCATCTTCTGGTCTTGTAATATGCGAGTCTAACACACAACTACCGTGCCCTGGAAAATGTTTAAGCGTTGCAGGCATCCCTGCTTCATTCATTCCTCTAATGAACTGCTCTGCAATTTCGGCAACCACATGAGGATCTTTATGATAGGCACGTGAAAGTTTACTAATGACATTACTTGGCCCATCTAAATCTACAACTGGGGCTAAACTCATGTCTACACCACACTCTAAAAGTTCGCGTGCCATAATAAAACCATCTACAAAAGCCTTTTTTAGGGCAACATTCTTATTTTGAGCATACAGAATTCCATATTCCTTAGCTTCGGGTAATTTAGTAAACCCTTTTGTAAAGCGCCAGACTCTACCGCCTTCATTATCAACCATAATTATAATACCAGGATTAATCGAACGGATTTCTCGTATTAAATTTTTAAGATCTTCTTTGGGATTTTCAGCGGTTTCATCGTAATTTTCTTTAAACAATGCCAACCCACCTACTTTTTCACTAGCAAGTAATACTTTTTCCTTATCCAAAAGTGTTCTACCGGATACGCTAACAATAAGAGGGCCTGGCATATGTTATCTCCTAATAAAAAATAATTTAAAATCGCACTATACCTTTCACACTTGAATTTTATGCGTTGTTGCAATACTCACCCGCATCCTAATGTATTACTAATACACTCCAGGCGCTCTCGTATTGTGCCCAATCAAAATTAATGTTAACTGCTGGCGTTTAAAAATAGTGTAGCTCCTCCTTCCCTAATTACCCTGAAATCTTCAAAAAAACAAGGACTGTATATACACTCCGCCATTTAAACGATTTACAATCTAGGTCAACCTCATTATTATAGAGGCTTAATAACTTTATAACATATTTAAAAGGATAGAAATATGAGCATAAATGCCAAGGATTTTATTAATCAATTTGTACTTCCATTATGGAAAGAAAAAACTCTAGAAGTTATTGACACTTTCATCTCCCCTAACGCTGATATCCAAACAACTCTCCTAACAGGACTTGGGCCAAACGCTCTAAAAAATAACGTACAAAAAACATTTCAGGCTTTTTCTGCTTTTGAATTCTCTGTAAAAGAAGTAATTCAACAAGACAAGCACATTATCTATAAGTGGACCGGTAAAGGGATCCACATTGGAGAAGTTTTAAATATTCAACCAACAAGACAAAACATTACTTTCTCGGGTCTTGTATTGGGCACTATTCAAGGTAACTTTGTGACAAGCTATCACAGTTTTTCAGATATGCCTAGAGTACTACACGCCGTAAGTACGACCACTCAAACAGAAAAAACAATAGAGGCTTCTTGTAGTAGCACCGAATATATCATTTCAAAAATTAAAGATCATACGGGTAAAAAATTAACAAAAAGAGAGATTGAATGTCTAAAATTGTGGTTACAAGGTTTTTCTATTAAACAAACAGCAAAAATATTAGGGAATCTTTCCTGCAGAACTGTTCAAACTTTTAGAGAAAATATTAAAAGAAAATTAAATGTTGAAACTTATCAGAAACTATTCAATTTAATTTATCATAATGGGATGATGCCATTTTTTATAAGCAATTAAAATTTCTAGGGGTTAACTGCTTCATTTAAAACGGCATGCAGATAACTTTTAAATTCCGTTGCAAATTCTGGGTGTCTTAAACCATACGATACAATCGCCTCTAAATAGCCTAATTTACTCCCACAATCATAACGTTTTCCTAAAAATTCTAAAGCATACACAGGCTTTTGTTCTAATAATACGGCAATCGCATCTGTTAACTGTATTTCACCATTTGCACCTGGCTTTATCTTTTCAAGTTGCGTAAAAATATCTGGCATTAGGATATAACGCCCCACAACGCCTAAATTGGAAGGCGCTTCTTTTTGTCTTGGTTTTTCAATAATCTTATTAATCTTCCCAAATTCAGAAAAAGATTTATCAATCCCTACTACACCATACTTCGAACATTCTACAGGATTAATTTTTTCTACTGCCACAATGCTTGTCTGAACTTTAGAAAACTGCTGCACCATTTGTTCTAAGCAAGAAATATTATCAAAATTGCTAATTAAATCATCAGCCAACAATACAGCAAAAGGCTCTTGGCCCACCGCATATTTAGCACACAAAATAGCATGGCCTAAACCTAAGGCCTCTGATTGACGAATATATGCGCAAGAAATTCCTTCTGGTAAAACATTGCGCACAATCTGTAACAGTTCTTCTTTACCTTGTTTTTTAAGCTTTGTTTCCAATTCAAAATGACTGTCAAAATGATCTTCAATTGCCCGTTTGGCACTACTGGTTACAAAAATTAATTCTCGGATCCCAGCCTTAATGGCTTCTTCTACTGCATATTGAATAAGCGGCTTATCTACCACTGGCAACATTTCTTTGGGCGTGGCTTTAGTTGCCGGTAGAAATCTCGTGCCTATGCCCGCCACAGGAAATACCGCTTTTCGTACTTTAAATGCCTGCTCTTTAGTGTTCATGGATCGGTTTTATAACATCCCAACGTTTACAACTCGGACATTGCCATTGCAAAGTTCTACCTGAAAAGCCACAGGCCTGGCATTGATATAAGGGCTTATTAACCAACATCTTTTCAATGAGTTCTTGAAACAAAACAAGATCTTGCTCTGCAGTACCTTCTGCTCGCACGATACTAAACTGAATTAAGCGATTTAGTCCTCTCAACGAAGGGTTTTTTCGCAAATGCTGTATTACAAAACGCATTGCCTCGCCTTCACCCTTGCTTTTATGTAACCACTCAGCAAAAGCCAATGCTGCTGGCGTTGTAAGATTCTTTTGTAAACAATCATCAAAATATTTAATCATTCCTTCCGGGTTATTAAGATTTTCATAACAACGTGCTATTGGCAAAATAATTTCAGACAAAAAGGCTTGATCTTGTTTTTGAATTTGCTTATAGGCTCGAATTGCTGATTTATAACGCCTTGCTTGCGCTTCGATATTGCCTAACAACAAGCTGGCCCTTACACAACGGCGATTTGCCTGTAATGCCCGCTTCAAATGTTCCCGGACTTCAGATTGTTCGCCTTTTAACCACTGCTGCTCTGCTAACTCGCAATAATAATGTGCAATGTGGTAGCTCATGTTTCGATTTGTTTTACTTTGCCACCTTTCTGCAGTTTGAATTGCCCGTGTCCAATCTTTACTTTGCTGATAAATATCTAAAAGATGCTGAAACCCTGCATCCAATTCATAGCCTTGATCCACTAAATCTAATAAGACACTTTCGGCTCGATCCAATACGCCAGCTCTCATGTAATCGCGGCTGAGTTCTAACAAAGAAAGTGCGCGTTGTTCATTGGTTAATGAGGGTTTTTCCAACAAATTTTGATGAATACCAATGGCTTTATCTACTTCACCACGACGCCTAAATAAACCACCCAGTGCTAAGTGTGTTTCTACCGCTTCTTGGTTGGCATCCATAAGCTGTACTAAAACATCTACTGTTTTATTAGAAGAGCTATCAAAAAGTTTATTTAGATTTGCCAAATTCCTAAAAGTATGACTGGCAAAAGTACGACGCCCAATGATCCATCCAGAAAACGCCGCCAAAGGCAACAATAAAAATAATAATTCCCACATAGAATCAACCACGTTCGCGATTAACTCGTCTTAATTCCATCCTTAATCTTACCAGTGTCGGAAAAGAAACGATTAACCCAATAACAATGCCCAAAACCAGAACACTCAATATTAAAATAGATAATGGAACTTGTTGTACGCCAATATAATAATGAACTGTTACTAAATCTGCATTTAAGATAGCAAAGCTAATGCCTAATAGCACTGCGAACGTTAAAATTAATAAGCTTAAGAGTCGCATATCACACCACTTCTTATGCCTTGTTTAACCAACGTTCGCTCCTTCTTTAAGTTATTTCTCTTTTTCTTTATTACTATCCATTTGTTCCTTCAACAAATCCCCCAGAGTAGGGCTTGTACTGTCTGCACGGCTTAGCTCACGCATTGCTTCTTGTTCTTCCTGGCTTTCTTTAGCCTTAATCGACAGCATAATTGTACGATTTTTGCGATCTAATCCCATAAACTTAGCTTCTACAACTTCCCCTTCTTTTAAGAGAGTACGCGCATCTTCACAACGTTCACGGCTAAGCTCTGCAGCTTTTAGATATCCTTCTACACCATCTGCTAATTGAACAACGGCTCCTTTGGGATCGACAGAGGTAATCGTACCTGTCACAATACTGCCTTTGGTGTGTTCAGCAACGAAATTGGCGTAAGGATCACCTTCTAATTGTTTGATCCCTAAAGAAATACGTTCACGCTCTGGATCAACGGCCAATACCACAGCTTCCACTTCCTCACCCTTCTTATAACGACGAACGGCTTCTTCACCACCCTCGTTCCAAGCAATATCTGATAAATGGACTAAGCCATCAATTCCACCCTCTAAGCCAATAAAGATCCCAAAATCTGTAATGGACTTGATCTTACCGGAAACTTTATCACCTTTATTATGAATTGCTGCAAAAGCTTCCCATGGATTAGCCTTACACTGTTTAAGACCTAAAGAAATGCGGCGTCGCTCTTCATCGATGTCCAAGACCATCACTTCTACTTCCACTCCCAACTGTACAACCTTAGTGGGGTGAATATTTTTGTTGGTCCAATCCATTTCAGAAACATGAACTAACCCTTCAACACCTTCTTCAATTTCAACAAAGCAACCATAATCGGTAATATTGGTAACCTTGCCAACCAAACGAGTTCCTTCTGGATAACGGCGCGTAATATCCACCCAAGGATCTTCTCCTAATTGTTTTAATCCAAGGGATACACGATTTCTATCCCGATCAAACTTCAACACTTTCACCATCAATTCCTGCCCGACTGACACAATTTCGCTGGGATGTTTCACGCGGCGCCATGCCATATCTGTAATGTGTAACAAACCATCAATGCCCCCCAAATCTACAAAGGCACCATAATCTGTTAAATTCTTAACGACTCCTTTGGCTTCTTGTCCTTCTTGTAAATTTGTCATTAACACTTCTCGCTCTACACCATCTTCAGATTCCATAACAGAACGACGTGAAACAACAACATTATTCCTTTTTTGATCCAATTTTATAACTTTGAAATCTAACTCTTTCCCCTCTAATATAACGGGATCCCGTACCGGACGCACATCTACTAATGATCCAGGTAAGAATGCTCGGATGGTTTGAATATCAACCGTAAAACCGCCTTTTACTTTACCGCTAATAATACCCTTTACGGACTCACCCGCCTCATGGGCCCTGGCTAAGCGATTCCAAGCCTCAGCACGCTTGGCTTTTTCACGAGAAAGACGAGTTTCACCCCAACCATCCTCTACCGCATCCAATACAACTTCAACTTTATCACCAACTTTTACTTCTAACTGGCCATTCTCATCATAGAATTGCTCAATTGGAATATGCCCTTCAGACTTTAATCCTGCATGAACAGTAACATATTCATCATTAATACGAATAACTGTTCCAGTAACCACTGCACCTAAATGTACTGCT
>CADEGZ010000014.1:15995-28401 GCA_902827015.1 uncultured Pseudomonadota bacterium | reverse complement strand
TAATTGATAGAAGTGCTTATGACTTAGTTTGTAGCGGGCAAGATCGCATGAGTGTTATTATCGAAGCGCTTTCTAAGCATGAAGCACCTCCCGATACGGTGGATATCATTAATCAATTTAAGCAGAGGATCGGTAAAGGGAGTGTTCCGGCTGCTGCCAGTACACCAGATGCACAATCTAAGAAAGAACCAGTACCAGAAGCAAAAGCAGAAGCTTCCAAAGAAACTTCTAAAGAAGCCCCCAAAGAAAGTTCACCGGTAGAGGAAAAAAAAGCCGCTGATAAACCCGATAAAGCGAAAGCAGAGGCTGCCAGTAGTGAAGTGATTAGAGTTAGAGCAGATCTGCTTGAAAAATTGAATAATTTATCAATCGAAAGCAATATTATTAGGGTTAACCTAGGTCATTATGTTGATAATTTCAATACGAATTTAAGTGAAAGCTTAAGGTTAGCCAAGTCCTTGCAAGAAAAGATAAGATCTTTGCCTAAAGAGGTGGATCTTCGAGTAAATTCCGAAGTATTGGGGTTAATGAACACTTGTAAAAATTTATCGCAGATCCAATCTAATATTGAATCTTTACTGTCTCAACAATCCAGAATTGAATTAGAGTTACAGGATAGATTAGTAGATACACGCATGGTGCCTTTTAAGAGTGTGGTACCAAGATTAAGCCGTATTACAAGACAAGTTGCTTCGGAACTTAAGAAAAAAGTCGATTTTGCTGTTTTGCAAGCAGAAGGAGAAATCGATAGAAATTTATTAGAACATCTTGCACCTTCTTTAGAACATTTACTTAGAAATTCCTTGGATCATGGTATTGAATCACCGGCAGCACGTTTACAAGTCAACAAACCCGAAATTGGAACGATTAATTTACGTTATTTTAGGATGGGGAATGAAGCGTGTATAGAAATCAGTGATGATGGTGGGGGTATTAATGCCGAAGTGGTGCGCCGAAAAGCCATCAAAGTAGGCTTGTTAAGCGAAGATGCGATTGTCCCTGAAGAGGATATTATTCGATATATTTTAGAACCTGGGTTTTCAACTCGCGAAGAAGTGAGTGAGATCTCAGGCCGTGGTGTGGGTATGGACGTTGTAAACACCGTGGTAAAAGCTTTAGGGGGTAACCTTTCTATTGAATCACGATTAGGGGTTGGAGCGCGGTTTACGATCCGCTTGCCCTTTACCACATCGGTTAACCGTTCTTTACTTGTTGTGGTACAAGGGCAAACTTTTGGAATACTATTGTCTAATATTGACAGTATTGTGTTACTGAATGCGAAACAAGTAAAAGACAACTTAAATAAAAACTCGCCAGTTGTCCAACATAATAATAAAGATTATCAATTAAAATACTTAGGAGCCGCTTTAAACCTTCAAGATAGGCCAAACTTGACTAATATTAATAAGGAAAGCTTGCCTGTTTTGCTTTTTAATTTTTCAGACTACAACGCGGCATTGTTGGTAGATTCTCTTGCAGGCAGTCAAGAGGTGGTTGTGCAAACGTTAGGGCCTCAATTTAAGTTGATGGATATTTTTAGTGGGGCCACTTTGCTGGCAGATGGTCGTGTAATCGTTATTTTGGATGCGTATTCAATTACCTCAAGGGCAATTAAGAGAGTGGGGGACGGAATAGAAATTCGTGGGCCAGCTAAGAAACAACCAATAGTATTGGTGGTAGACGATTCCGTTACCATTCGTACAGTGACTAAGAATTTTCTTGAGCGGCATAAATATACAGTTATAACGGCTAAGGATGGTTATGATGCAGTGGAAAAATTAGAACAAACGAGGCCCGATATTATTTTGCTGGATGTTGAAATGCCAAGAATGGATGGCTTCCAATTTGCGGAAAAAATACGTGGTCAAGTAGGGTTCGCGAGTATTCCAATTATTATGATCACTTTTTGTGCGGGAGATGAGCAAAGGAGTCATGCAACGCGGTTAGGCATTGAAAGGTTTATGAGCAAACCTTATCAAGAACCTGAGTTATTAGAGACGATTGAAACTTTATTGGAAAAAAGATGACATCCGAAGCTTTACCTTGTTTATTATTGCCCTTACAGGAGAAAAATATATTATTGCCTTCTTCTGCAATTGCCGAAATTATTCCATATGAAAAGCCTAAAACAATTTCCGATATTCCGAAATGGTTAGTAGGTATATTGAATTGGCGAGGGATCAACATACCTTTGGTGCTTTTAGAAAAAATAGAGTCTCCCTTGGCATGGAATGCCGGAAGTGGAGAAGCTATGGAAGATCCCACTCGTAAGTTCCATATTGCCATTTTAAATAGAGTATACAAAATTCAAAGTGATAAAAATAATCAATATCCTTTCTTTTCGATTGTCTTAAAAAACGTTCCTAAGTTGTATCGTGTTTCTAATGAAGGGGTGAAGATGATCACCCAATATTCAGCAGCAGATTCTCGTTTTATTATGGAAGTTAAAGTCCAAAATGATTACGCGTTTATACCAGATCTTCAAAGCCTTTGGAAAATGATTGATGCACTGCCATCACGTTTGCAATGGTTCCGGCAGATTATCCTTTAGGATGAAGGGGGAAAAATAGGATGATGAAAATATCTAAAAAATGGTTTAATTATCTTAGGGATTCTGTAAGAATATTGTTAATTATTTTGATATTTTCGACAATATCCATTTTTTGGTATCTTAACCAACAACGAGATTATTATCAACAATATATAACACATTCAACCGAATTACGAGTAATGACTCAAGCCATTACTAAATATGCAGGCGAGGCGGTGGTAGGGCGACAAGAAAGCGCCTTTAGAAATTTAAAAGATTCTTATATTAAAACCAGTGAAGAATTGGATGTGCTAAAAAATGGGAAAAGCTTTGGTCAGAAAATTATTTTACCGCCAAGTCCAGACAAGATAAGGACAGAAGAATTAGCCAAGTTTGCAGAAACATGGGATATTTTAAGAAGTAAGGTTGAAGTAATTCTTGCCAATCAAGATTTTATTATGGGCTTAAATAAAACAAGTGAACGGCTGGTTGATAACATTAAGAGAATACAAGATCTTTATTTAGGTATTGTTAAGGCTTGGGGAAACAGTAATGTGGAAGATAAAAAAATTGTTTCTCTTGCTTATCAAATCAATTCCATAGGCGGCATTATTAACGATATTCAAAATATTTTATCCATCACGAGTAATAATGCCGACTTAAAGAAAGTGTTTCCCGATAAGATAAATGCATTTTTCGATAATGCACAAGTTGTAGAATCTGAAAATACAGATCCAACTCTTGTACCCAGGTTTAACGATGTGAAAAGGTATTTGGAGTTGGTGCGGCGAGACATAAATTCCGTTATTGAAATAAGTGACTTAAGTGATAAGATCCATGTAACCATTTTTGATATTTTTAATCTCAGTTCTTTGGCATCCAATCTTTCTAAAAATTTGGAAAATGCCTATATTAGTTATCCTAAAATGAACACAACCCCAGAATTCTCTGCTTATATTTTAGGGTTGCTTTCGTTTTTAGTATTAATTTTTTCTATTTATCTTTTCCATAAAGAAAACGAATCGCATTTAAAGGCAATAGAAGATAAAAATAAAGCAATGCAACAAGAAGTCGAGAAATTATTAAAAGAATTACCAGAAATTGCCAGTGGAAATGCTGGTGCAGATTCTGTTACCAGTTCTGAGACCAATAATAATTCAAGCGTAATATCCGAATCGTTTGCATATGCTTTAAATACCTTAAAAAAATTAGTGTACAACATTGGGAAAACCGCTCAGAATGTGTCGCTTTCTGCTTCGGATGCGCAAAAAATAACTAAGGAGCTTGCAACTTCCAGCGGGCACCAAGCCCAAGAGATAGTGGAGGTCACCGCTTCAGTAAATGCCATGGCAGTTTCTATTGAACAGGTTTCTGCCAATGCTTCGGAATCGGCAGCGGTTGCTTTAGAGTCTGTTAACATTGCTGGAGAGGGCGGTAAAGTTGTGCGCAGCACCATTAGCGGTATGGAACGTATTCAAACACAGATCCAGGAAACTTCTAATTATATGAGAAGATTAAGCGACAGTTCACAAGAAATTGGGGAAATTGTTTCGCTCATTGATGGGATAGCTGATCAAACCAATATTTTGTCTTTAAATGCTTCTATTCAAGCAGCAATGGCGGGAGAAGCAGGACGTGGTTTTGCGGTTGTGGCCGATGAAGTACAGCGATTGGCAGAAAAAGTGAGTTATGCAACCAAGGAAATTGGATCTTTGGTGCGCTCTATTCAAACCGATACAAATCAAGTGATCGTGGCCATGGAACAAACAAAAGCCCAGGTGTTAGAAGGCGTAAATTCTGCACAAGATGCGGGGTCAACTTTGGAAAAAATCGAGACTGTGTCTAGACGTCTTTCAGATCTCATTCAAAATATTTCTTTATCGGCCAGTGAACAAGCAAGCGTATCTGGTAAAATTTCTCATATTATGAACGACGTGAAAGACATCGCTAAACAAACTGCCTCTGGTACGATGACAACTGTCGATTTAATTGGAAAATTAATGCAATTTGTCACCGATCTGCGTAATTCAGTTTTTGAATTGAAGCTTCCTGAAGATACTGCTGGGCGAACACGACTTTAAGATTGGTCGCCTAACGAACACTCCCTGTGATCGTTAGGCGTGGTTGGGCAGTTACCCGGTTTGCATCCTTGCACTTGTAAATTCTATTTGTGAACCTAATTAAGTTTAACAATGTCAGTGTATATGACTGCAGTATAAATTTATACGGTGTTTAGCTGCGCGTTTTGTAAGCATTTATACTTTTTATACCCTTCGCCCTTGGATTTTATGTTAAAAATCGCCGGCCCTACATTGTAGTGCAGCAAGTGCTGCTAATGCTGCAGTTTCTGTTCTTAAAATTCGCTTGCCCAATCTTAAGCCTTTAAAATTATTCCTTATGGCATAGTCGGTTTCTGCTTCTGTTAAGCCTCCTTCGGGGCCAATCAATAAAGCTAAGCAATCCGATATTTCAATATTGTTAAGATGGTTTTTTGAAGTGGGGTCTAAAAAGAGACGATTGTGTTTTTCTTGAGTGTCCAAGGCATGTAACCATTCAATCAGGGGGACAGGTTTTTTTACAAGGGGGATGAGAGTCCTACCAGATTGTTCTGCAGCGTGGATCGCTATTCTCTGCCAATGCTCGAGTTTTTTCTCTAAACGGTCATTTTTTAGATGTACTACACAACGCTCAGACAACAAAGGTTGAATGCTTGCAACACCGAGTTCAGTAGATTTTTGGATCACAAAATCCATTTTCTCCCCCTTGGAAATAACTTGTCCTAAGTGAATTTTAAGGGGAGACTCGCAATCTTTTTGTTTACTTTCTAAGATCTTAATTCTAATGCCTTCTGTTTTTACTTCTGTAATGGTGCCAGTGTATTCGTAACCGTTGCCATTAAATAAGGTAACGGGGCTATGTTTAGAGAGCCGTAAGACTTGTTTTAAACGATGACTAGTATCCGAATCTAAAACAAGAGAATCGTGGATGTTCAGTATTCTGTTTTGATATATCCTAGGTGTTCGCATTTTGTATACTCCGGGCGCTCTCTCGTGTTGCGCCTAGCCTAAAATCCAATTATGAAGGCTATATAGGTTAAGGGGTTATAAGTTTAGTTGCCTCTTTTAAAATATCACTTTTATCGGTTTTTTCCCAAGTAAAATCTGGATCTAAGCGACCAAAATGTCCGTAGACCGCCGTTTTTGCATAGATGGGCTTTAATAGATCCAGTGTTTCAATAATTTTGGCTGGACGTAAATCAAAAGTATTATAAACAAGGTGGCAAATTTCTGGTTCTGATATTTTGCCAGTACCAAAAGTTTCAATATGTATTGAAAGTGGCTTTGCAACGCCAATCGCATAAGCAATTTGTAATTCTAATCGATCTGCAATACCGGCAGCTACAAGATTTTTAGCGACGTAACGTGCCATATAAGCAGCCGATCGATCAACTTTAGAAGGATCTTTTCCAGAAAAAGCGCCCCCACCATGTCTTGCCATGCCTCCGTAGGTATCGACAATGATCTTTCGTCCTGTTAAACCGCAGTCTCCCATCGGGCCACCAATCACAAATCTGCCAGTAGGGTTTACTAAGTAGCGTGTGCGTTCTGTGATCCAGTGATTTGGAATAACTGGTTTGATGATTTCATCGATCACTGCTTCAACCAAGACTGGATAACTAATCTCGGGTGCATGTTGGGTTGAGAGCACAATGGTTTCTACACTAACGGGCTTGTTGTTTTCATATAAAAAGGTAATTTGGCTTTTAGCATCAGGCCTTAACCATGGCAATGTACCATTTCTTCTAATGGTTGCCTGTCTTTGCATCAGAAGGTGTGCGTACATAATCGGGGCAGGCATTAAATTAGGTGTTTCATTCGTGGCATAGCCTACCATAAAACCTTGATCGCCTGCTCCTTGTTCAGCATTTGAAGTTGTGGTAATCCCTAATGAAATATCCGAGGATTGCTTGCCGATCGCATTTAAAACGGCGCAGGAATTTCCATCGAAACCCACGTCAGAGTGAGTATATCCAATTTGATTAATTGTCTTACGTGTTAAAGCTTCTAAATCGACCCATGCTTCTGTAGTAATTTCGCCTCCGATTAGCACCATGCCTGTTTTAACAAATGTCTCGCAGGCAACACGAGCTTTTGGATCTTGAATGAGTATTGCGTCTAAAACAGCATCTGAAATTTGATCGGCTATTTTATCTGGATGTCCTTCGGAAACGGACTCGGAAGTAAACAAAAAAGCATTACTCATAAGATCTTTCTCGCAGTCGTGTAGTTGAACGCTTAAGGTTATAGGTAAAGAGTAACCCAATATTTTGTTGAAGGATAGACTATCCTAAACCATTAGGGGGGATCTTTATGATAGATACCAAATACCATCAGGTGATTCGTGATCTTTCAGAGAGGATTGTAAATGCACAACGGCCGATCCGCATTTTAGATGCCTTAAAGTGGAGTCCAGCAGTTGAAGCTGAATTTTTCAAAAAGCATTTTAAAGAACTTCCGCAGATCAGTGGTCCTGAATTTTATGAGAAAAACCCTTTAAGATTTGATCCGGCACAAAAGATAGAGGAATTTAATCAAATAGAACGAGACATTCGTCGTGAGTTGGGCCAATTTAATAGTGTAGGCATGATTATGCAACGAATGTGCCGAGAGTATTGTACAGTTGTTGATCTTTTATTAGCGCGAGGAACGCCGAATTTTAACCGATATTCGGAGCAGCTTTATGGCAGTTCAGGAGATGCTTTTTATGCAGGTGCTCCTACTCTTAAAGATCTGGCAAATTTAATTTCCAATACTTTAACTTTTATTCAAAAACAGACTGGAAGTGAATTAGATGATAAGAAATATACGGGCGATGAAGCCGTTGCTATTTTAGGTAAACGTTTGGGGCATTATTTTGAAGAAGCAGAAGGGCGCAGTCGAGTTAAATTAAGCGATGATATTATTGCAGATGCGGCTGCAGGTGCCGAACACATTAAATTAAGACAAAACGCTGTTTTTAGCGAAAGAGATTTAAAGGTATTAGAAGTTCATGAAGGGTGGGTGCATTTAGGGACGACACTAAATGGCTTAAATCAGCCCATTTGTACTTTTTTAAGTAAAGGACCTCCTTCTTCTACCATTACTCAAGAAGGTTTGGCAATTATTATGGAAATTTTTACCTTCTCTTCTCATCCAGGCAGGATCCAAAGGTTAACCGATCGCATTACTGCGATTAATATGGCAGAACAAGGTGCAAATTTTATAGAAGTTTTTAATTTCTTTCGTAATCAAGGAAATTCTGAAGAAGAAAGCTATGGCCGTACTGCTCGTGTTTTTAGAGGGAGCACACCTAATGGTAGGCCTTTTACTAAAGATTTAGTTTACAATAAAGGCTTTATTCTAATTTATAATTATATTCGTTTGTCAATCCAGCGTGGATTATTATCTCGTATTCCTTTATTATTTATTGGCAAAACCACGTTGGAAGATTTGCATATTTTTCAGGATTTGGTAGAAGAAGGTGTTGTTGTTACCCCTAAGTATACCCCGCCTCAATTTAAAGACTTAGCAGCATTAAGTTCTTGGATGTGTTATTCGTTATTTTTGAATCAACTCGATTTAAAACGCTTAGCCCAGGAATACAAAGGTATTTTGTAGCCCAATAATAAGATACTGCTAAATATAATCGTTACACCAATCCATAAAGACCATGTTTTTGGTAATTCTGAAAAAGCAAAGTAGCCGACTAGTGTACTTAAGAAAAATTTCGTAAAACCAATGGGCGTTAAAAAAGTTACTTCTGCGAGTTGATATGCTTTACTAAACGAAAGATGAGCACCTGCTGCGAGTAAACCAAGCAATATTAGCCATGGCCAATGTACGAGATTAGGATTAGTCCATTCATAAAGCGCAGGTAAAAGGGAAACGGGTGCCATTAGTAGTAAAAGATATATTGCGAGGGAAATAGGGGTTTCGCCTAAATTGGCTAATTTGCGAGTTAGGAGTTTATTAAGCGCTAAGGTTAATGCCGAAGAGAGTGGCAATAAAGCGGCAAGCCCAATAGGGTGATTACCACCACGCAGTGGAATATCGGGTCGTGAAATAATAAAAGCACCAACTAAACTTAGAACAATCGCAGATAAACGTTGTGAGCTTATTTTTTCTTGGAGTAAAAGTGAAGCACCGATCACGGTAAAGATTGGGCCAGTAAATGTTAATGCAACACCTTCAGCGATAGGCATTGCCTGTAAAGATAAATACCATAGGTATACTCCTGCTACGGCGGTCATAATGCGTATTAAATGTAAAAATGGGTGCCTTGTTTTTAAGCTTTTAAATCCTGGTTTTAAGACCCAAGGCAGTAAAAAAAGTGTTCCAAATATATTCTGAAAAAACATTATCACATTTACTGGCAATGGTTCGATGCCACTATCGCTTGAGCCACCAGAACAGTATCTTACAACCCCATTAATGCCAGCAAAGCAGGCGCAAGATACAATCTTCCAAAAGGCTCCCTGCCATGCAGTTGAAGGCCACAGGGTATGGAGGATCGGGGCGGTGGGTGAATTAATTGAACTTTTAGCCATGGTATTTAGCATATTACAGAATTAATCGAACCTTATTATATGCGATATTTAATGAATGAGGTAATTTATTAACATGAAATTACCATTGTGTTTTTGTCTAGTATATTATGCATTGATTAGGTTTTGGAAAATTAGAGAAACGTGTAGGATGTCCTAATAATAGCGTTAGAAAAACTTCTTGACCAAGCTTATTATAAGGGTTGGAGTAAATAGTAGATCAATTACTAGATTGTTTCCCAAAATTATAAAATTTATTGTTAATTCATGGAATTAATGCATTTTTTCCATCGCCCATGCATTTACATCATTTTTAAATTTAGAAACTATATAAACTTTATATAAAAAAAGCGTCTAACCTCTTAAATAAAATCGTTAATTATTTGAAATTGCAGAAGAGGTAAAAAATGGGAAATGCACGCTTTGATGAAAAACATGCCAATTATGAACAAGACATTATAAATAGTTTATATCTGATGTTCGAATTTACAAATCAAGGTTCTAATCAACTTGAAAAATTTCAATCAATAATAAAACAAAAGCCCACTGTCAAAATTGAGAAAGCAAAGGCTTTCAGTTTAAAGGATGAGCTAAATAACATTATAAAATGCCTAGATTATTTGGAAAAATCTAAGATTTTTCCAAATGTCGCTGTAGAGAGATTTTTCATTGTTTTAGAAAAAATAATAACAGGAATTAATCCATTGGATTTTGAAGAAGAAATGTTTAATGGTTTTAATACAGCTGTTAATAAATTGATTGTTTCTTTTTCAAAGAATCATGCATTGAGTCAAGAAGAAGGTGCGGAGGTTGTTATATTAAAATATGGCGATTTGATTGCGCTGATCCATAACATGGTTATAACAAAGATTAGCAATCTTTCGAACAAACTGCTTAAAAGGTTAGAAAATAATGAAAAAGAGAGTGCGTTAATAAATAACAAAATCGTTAATTTAGAAAATACATCTAAAAAGCAAATAAAAGTGATTAATCAAATAGTATCAACTGTTAGATCGTTGCCAGAAAAGTAATGAAAAAAATGAATATTTTAAGGTAGTTTTATAGAGCTGGAGATAAAAGTGTTAAAAGCCGCGAAAGACAAAAATCCACATAGATTGATGGACGATTTAACTGGAAGGTTTATATCAGACAAACAAAAGAGGGCGTTTGATGCGGCTGTTCGTGATGGAAAGAAAAGTGCACTACAAAAAATTTTAGTTGACAATTTGGGATACGAAATTGCAAATCCAAGCGCCCTTGAGGTTCACACATTTTCAAGGGGAGAGAATGCTGGGATCGAAAGTATGGTTAGATTGCCAGATGGCTCTGTGGTGTTTAAAGCGATTCATCCTGAGACTAAATATATACATGTTCCTAAAAAACTTGCAGATGATATAAATATTCAGGGTGGTGATTGGGCCAAATGTGGAAGGATACTGCGTGGTTTGGTTGATTCAATTCAGGCACTTGGTATGGCCTTTTTATTAAAAGAGCAGGAAAAAAATGAGGAAGAATTAGAGAGATTGCAAAATGAAATCCTTAGGCTTATGAGAGAAAATGAAGGATTAAGAGGAGATATTGAAAATTTAGAAAGAGAAAACGTGGGGTTAAGGAGTGAGCTAAGTAATGCTGAAAGAGCATTATTAATTATTCAAGATTTTGCAAAACGAATTGACGCTTTAGAAAGAGATAAAGTCGTTCAGAATCAAAGAGTGGGGGTATTAGAAGAAGAAAACAGAAAAAAAGATTTGGCATTGGCAAGAATAAATGAACGACTAGATAATGTAGAAAGAAGACAGGATAATCAAGAGGAAATTGCGCAGCGCAACCTTGAGGTTCTACAGGCTTTAAATTTAAAAATAGATGCACAAGCTGCTGCTTTAGAGAAACATAAAAAGGCGGTTTCTCGTAAGTTTAAAGAAGTGGATGAAGGATTAAAAGCTGAAAAAGAACAGCGTGAAAGATTATTGCATGATCTTTCGACTGCAAGAGCAGAGCAAGTGGCAGGTTCTGGAAATTTAAGTGAAGCAGAAAGCAGAGAGCTTCTTGAAAGAATTCGGAGAATGGAAGAACAATTACAAGAACATAATAGCAAAATAGTGTTTTTAGATAGTGAACGTGAAAAAACTTCTAAAAAATTAGATGAGCAATATGGAGAAATGCAAGCAAAATTAGCTGAGCAAGCTCAAAAAATTGAAGATAATAGACTTAAATTAGAAGAATCCAATCAAGCAAATTTAGCAGCTCGTTTTCAACTTTCAGTGCAGTTAAGGGAAGCTATCAAGGAGGGTGATGATGCAGTCCGTAGGGATCTAGAGAAACAAATCAAGGCAGTAAACGAAAGGGTAGATCAGACAAATCAAGAGATAAGAGCATTAAATGTAGATTATCAGAGAAATAAATTGGAAGTCGCGAGAACTTTAGATGAGCAAGGCCGGCAATTGGCTGAATTTAGGGATAAGGTTGACAAGGATTTAGAACAAGCGAATAAAGCACAGGCATTGATAAATGCGCAGTTGTTGGAGAGGCAAGGACAACTTGTAGGCGCAAGCGAGGAACAAATAGGGTCACTGAAGCGAGAAATCGCGGAATTAACCAGGCAACAAAAACAAAATTCACAAGATATTACCTCATTGAAGCAAAAGCAAGGAGAGCTGGCTGAAAGGGTGGCGGAGCAATTTGCGACGGTTCATGAGCAGTTGCAAGCACATCAACGGGAGTTGACGGCACAGGCTGAGAAGATAGAAGAGAACCGAGTTCAGTTGGAGAGATCGAATAAAGAACATGTAGAGGCCCGCAGTGCATTAGAAGCCAGGTTAATGGCGGCGATGGATGCTAAGGATGAAGTTCTTGCTAAGCAATTAAGAGGAGAGATTGCACATGTTAATGACTTAGTGACTCGAACGAACCAAGCATTAAGTGCATTAGATGCGGAATATCGTCAGAACAAGGCGGCGGTACAAGGTGCATTGGCGGAGCAGACGCGGCAGTTGAGTGAATTTAAGGATAAGGTTGCTGCGGATTTAGCGAAGGCGAAAGTGGAACAAGAAGCGACGAACAAGCTGTTATTAGAGAAGCAGGAGGCGCTTGCGAAGGCACAAGCGGATGGAGATGAAGCATTAGAGAGGAGGTTGCAAGGACAAATTGATGGATTAACGACGCAGCAGCAAGAACAAGCGAAGAGTATTAAGGCATTGGGAGAGCAGCAACAGGAATTATCGACGCAGATGCAGGAGCAATTTGCGGCGGTTCATGAGCAGTTGCAAGCACATCAACGGGAGTTGACGGCACAG
>CADEGZ010000014.1:0-15895 GCA_902827015.1 uncultured Pseudomonadota bacterium | reverse complement strand
GAGAGCAGCAACAGGAATTATCGACGCAGATGCAGGAGCAATTTGCGGCGGTTCACGAGCAGTTGCAAGCACATCAACGGGAGTTGACTAAACACTCTAAAGAAATTGAGGCAAATAGAGTTAGTTTAGAAAGATCTAAAGAAGAAGCTCTAAAAGCACGAGAAGCGCTAAAACTGGAATTACAGGGAGTAAAAGGTGGAATAAAATATACGGAATTGATGGCTAAAATTCAAGAAGTTAATACTCGATTAGAACGAACAAATCAAGAACTTAGTAAAGTGGGTGCTGAAGCCCGTAGAAACAATTCAGAAATTAGAGAGGCTTTAAAAGCTCAAGCACAAGAGTTGGATAGTTTTAAAGAGAAAGTGGGCCAAGATTTAAGACGTGCTGAGGAAGAGCAACGTTTAATAAATACTCAATTGTTGGAAAAACAAGAACTTCTTAAAAAAGCTAGCAAAGAACAAGCGGAAATACTGAATCAGCAGATATTAAATTTGACTGCCCAACAAGAACAAAGCAAGCAAAATATTAGTTTATTGCAAGAAAAACAAAAAGAAGTTAATAAAAAATTAAGTGAAAACCATCAAGAAGCGCAGCGTACTAGGGAACAACATCAGCGCGAAGAAGCAAATATTAGTGGAATAGGAAAGAAAATAACATTTATGCATGATAAGCATAAACTTAAAAGTTTGGAAGACGATATTACTTCAAGGCTCGAGAGGGCAATGCAGCTTTATGCAGAAATAGCGGAACTTAGAGAATCGGAAGAAGATGAAGAAGTTGATGAATCGTTGCTGCAAGAACTTGAGGAGCAAGCGGATGATTTGTTGGATACATTAAAGAGTGATTTAAAAGAAGTAAGGGAAAAAAGGAGTGAGGTTTCTGAAGTTGGTCGTACGTCTGCCAGAGTAGTGGCAGTGAAAATGAAATGAGGTTATTGCAATGAAAATATCAGAAGCATTAGAAGGATTAGGCGGGTTTTTAAATGAAATTCCTGATTCAAACAAGAACGTCACAGCTTTAAAAAAGCTTCTTGAAACTTGTTATTTGAAGTTGGAGCATACTAGTTCTGGTCTTGATGATCCAGACCTAACAGAAGATGCCCTTGCAAAATATAATCAAGTAGTAGAGGATTTGGAGAAGGTTAAAAGAGCACCACAAGAAAAGGGGCATCGTACAAACGCAATAGCTTCAATTAAAGCTCTTGCAGGAATTAAAACCCCTTATAAAGTTGAATTAGACGAATCTTTAGATAGTACAGGGCCATCTGTCGGCAGTCTAGCGGCGTCTGCTAAGAAAAAATCCCCTAACACATCGCTCACCACTATGCCTGCAGCTAAAAAATCGAAGAAATCAGCAGATTCTGAGAATTCTGACTGGTTGACTTCAGAAAATGTTAAAAAGGTAAAAGATCGCTTATTACTATTAGCACAAGACAAAGATAATAAAGATTTGGCGAATGTGGCACAGCTCTTGGAAAGAACATATACAGACTATCAAAGTGCAGAAGGTGAACCACAAGTTAAAATGAAAAATGTACTTTACAATATCATTCATATGCCTGGGTGGGGCTATGTGGAAGACGAACGCGATGAATATCGTACGATGAGTCAAGACAGTATTGACGAAAGAATTGAGCAGGCAAAGGCGAGAATTCAAGAAGCTAATTTGGCTGGAACTGAACAAGTTACTGGGGAAATGATGGATGCGGCCAGCATGATGTGGAGAAAAATGATACAAGGAGATGATGAAGCGGAGGGCGAAGCCTTGCCAATTAGTGAAGTCGGCGCACCGCCAGTATTCTGTATTGATGGCCCCCCAGGTACAGGAAAAACTACAATTGCGCAAGCAGTAGCAGAAGCTATGGACATGGGTTTTTATGATTTATCAATGGCTGGTAAAGACGACGCTAACATTGTTTATGGACGTGGTAAACAGTGGGGAGCTCCTTCTCCCGGTTTGGTTGCAGAAGCACAAATTAAAAGTAAAAGACAAAGGGTGGCGATCTTATTAGATGAGGCTGAGAAAGCTACTGGTAGTGTACCAAATGCTTTAGGACAAATTCTTGAAAAGACTTCAGTTGCATATAAAGATGATTATTTTGAAGCAAATATTGATAAACGTAAAGCAATGTTTATTCTAACTACTAATAGGTTTGAGTTATTGCCAGAACATATACAATCACGAGTTAGAAAAGTGTATTTTGGAGGTTATGATGATCCAACAAAAGTTAAGATTTTGAAAAACATGGCTGTAAAGGCAGTTGGAAGATTACAAAATTCTATACAACTTCAAACTTCTGTTAGGGCCGATGAAGAAAGAACTGTTGGTGGGAAACCTTTTAAGGGATTCAAATTTGTTGATGGCGGGGAAGATGTCATCGAATATATTGTGCAGCACTATATAACAGAGCCAGGTGTTCGAGAAGCCAAGGACTTATTAGATAAAATCGTCACTCACGCTGCTGGAAAAACAAGAGGAAAAGGCAAAGGAAAAGTGACAATTGATATTGCCCTTGTACATGAAGCATTAGGAAAACCTGATCCATTAAATGTAAAAGTTAAAGATCTTAATCAAAAAATTGGTGTAGCATACCAAGCGCTAAGTGCCCTTAGGGATAGAATAAATAGTGAATACAATAAATTCGAAGAGGTTAACCCGCAAACTAAAGAAAAATTTTCTAGGTTACTTGAGGAACTAGAGACCAGAAAAAGAGAATTGCTTAATTATGAGAGTCAAATAGTAGAAGTGTTAGAACAGCGACAAGATAAACGTTCTAGAGAGCATAAACAAGAGCATTTAGCATCAATTAAGAATACTCAGGAATGGACAACTAAACTAGCTGATAAAATTAAAGCTCGCTACATGCCGGATCAAGTTGAGAGGCGTAAAGAAGGATCGGAGGAACAACGTGAGGAAGTGGCTCCATCGGCGCCTACTGAGACTGAGCAAAGAATTGCACAATTAGAAGAACAATTGAGAAAAATCAATGAGCGGTTAGCTAGCACCACTCTTGGAGAACCTGGCAGTGCAGAGATTGAATCACTTAGGTTACAGAATGCTCAATTACAATCCGAGTTAAATCGATTAAGACAAGAACAAGAGCAAGACGCCTTGGAAGGGCTTGGATCTGGAAGAAAAACCCAACAACTTACTGGTAGCCGATCGCCTGCCATGATAAATGACAGAAGACTTAAAGGTAAAGGTGCGGCTGCTTCGCGTACATCTGAAGGTCCAAGCTTAACTGTGAATGAACAGCAACAATATAAAGGTGTAACCTATGGTTTTAGTGTGATCCAAAGACTTAAAAAGGAAGCGCAAAAAGATAATAAACCGACTATTGCTACTACTGAAAGGCTTACTGCAGAAGAATTTGAAAAAATTTGTAAAAAAGAAATAAAGAAAATAGCAAAGATAAAAGCATTAAGGGAAAATTCTAATTTGGAGGAAAATATAGCTGCGGTCAATAAAAAACTTAAGACAAAGCCGCATAATGAGGAGGAAGCTGCCAAAGTATTAGAAGAGCAGTTTGAAGAAACAGGAATGTCTGACTATGTTCAACCTAAACGCTACAAGGAAGGTAGAGAAAAATATAGTGCTATAGAACGTTTTGAGAATAAACTTAATACGATAGCCATGTATGAAACATTAAGTGCTACTCAAACAGAAGCTAATGGGACAAGCACACTTGTTATTGAAGAAACTATGGAAGGCGGCGAAAAAAGACCAATTGTTAATGCTACTCATAACCAATCCAGTGGTCTTGTAAAAATTGTTGCAGAGAGCAGTGAACCTGGAGACAAAGCTTTATTAGAAATGGCTTTATTGGCTCAAAGATGTTCTAAAACTGGTAGATTTAATGTTAAAGATTGTGAAGAGAATCCAGAGGCTGCAATAAAACTTTATTTATTTGGCAGATCGTTGGAGCTTACCCCCCAATTAAATACAGAGACAAGGCGGGTAATTAATAGTTATATTGATAGTCCTGCTGCAGATCCTAGTTTAGTTAGTATTTACCAAAAGGCTATGGGAAATCAGAAGTTGAAAGGAAATGACATTGTAGCAGAGTTGGAAGGTTGGGAAAAAGAAAAACACCCTGAGAAAGGGAAAGGGGGACTTCAAGCTTGACACTTAAGATCTCCCCAGAAGTCGAAAAAAGAGACAAAAAAATTTAATTCCATTATTTTTTCATTTAAAATTTGTTGCGATTCGTCAATAGAATGCCATAAGTATTTGTTCTTTATATTTCCTCTTATTAGTGATTTTATGTTCCAACTTACTGGATAAGTAAGCGTTATTTACCCTATGTTTTTACAGAACATGGTATATAATACCCCTTCTAAATCTACAGAAGTTTAGGAGTAGGACAATGCCATCACGCAGAGAATTGGCCAATGCTATTCGCGTCTTAAGTATGGATGCCGTGCAAAAGGCTAACTCGGGACATCCAGGTATGCCAATGGGGATGGCGGATATTGCTGAAGTATTGTGGAATGATTTTTTACAACATAACCCTGCAAATCCCAACTGGTTGAATCGAGATCGATTTATTTTGTCGAATGGACACGGATCGTTACTACAGTATGCTTTATTGCACCTTACGGGCTATGATTTGTCGTTGGAAGATATTAAACAATTTAGGCAGCTTCACTCTAAAACGCCTGGCCATCCTGAGTATGGTTGTACGCCGGGTGTTGAGACTACTACTGGACCTTTGGGCCAAGGATTAGCCAATGCCGTGGGTATGGCTATTGCTGAAGCGGTTCTTGCGGCTACTTTTAATCGAGAAACTTATAAGATTATTGATCACCATACTTATTGTTTTGTAGGAGATGGCTGTTTAATGGAGGGGATCTCTCATGAAGCGGCGTCGTTAGCAGGCACTTTGGGTTTAAATAAATTGATTGTGTTTTGGGATAATAATGGTATTTCTATTGATGGTAAAGTCAGCGATTGGTTTTTAGATGATACGCCTAAGCGTTTTGAGGCCTATGGTTGGCAAGTTGTGCGCGATGTAGATGGGCATGATGCACTTGCAATTAAAGAAGCCATTTTAAAGGCGCAGGGTAATCATGATCAGCCAAGTTTAATTTGTTGTAAAACGATTATTGGTTTTGGAGCACCAAACCTCGCGGGAACTGAAAAATGTCATGGTGCAGCATTGGGTGTGGCCGAAGTTGTAGCAGCACGACAAAAATTGGGTTGGTCACATGAACCTTTTGTTATTCCTGAAGATATTAAAGAAGCCTGGAATGCCAAAGCCAAAGGTAAAGCACGAGAAGAAGTATGGTTAACAGAGCTGCAACGTTATCGCCTGGAATATCCGGAATTGGCTTTTGAATTAGAGCGTCGTTTCAACAAACATTTTAAGGAAGGCCTAGAAGAAGCATTAAAACAGTTTGTGGAAGAAACAGAGAAAAAGCAGGAAAATATTGCAACTCGTAAGGCTTCTCAAAATATTTTAAATGTTATTTGTAAGTGGTTGCCAGAAGTGGTGGGGGGATCTGCAGATCTTTCGGAATCTAATTTGACTTTATGCCAATATTCTAAGCCGATTTTGCCTCATCAATTTCAAGGTAATTATATTTATTATGGTGTACGAGAATTTGGAATGTCTGCCATTATGAATGGACTTGCCTTACATGGAGGGTTTATTCCTTATGGGGGCACGTTCCTAACCTTTTTAGATTATGGCCGCAATGCAGTGCGTTTGGCAGCTATTATGAAACTTAGGGTTATTTTTGTTTATAGCCATGATTCTATTGGACTTGGAGAAGATGGCCCAACACATCAGCCGATTGAACATATTAATTCATTAAGAATAATGCCAAATATGTCTGTTTGGCGTCCTTGTGATGCAACAGAAACAGCTGTTGCTTGGACAATGGCTTTGCAAAGAAAAGAAGGGCCAACCAGTTTATTATTAACGCGACAAAGTGTCCCGCATCAGGTTAAAACAGCCGAGCAGTTAGATAATATTGCTCGGGGTGGTTATATTTTGGTGGAATGTGAAGGGCCTATTGAAGCAATTATTATTGCGACCGGATCAGAAGTTTATTTAGCAGCATTAGCGGCGATGCAATTAAAAATACAAGGATATCAAGTGCGTGTTGTATCTATGCCTTCTACAGATGTTTTTCAAAACCAGGATTTAAACTATCGGGAAATGGTATTGCCAACTTCTATTAAGGTACGTGTCGCAGTAGAAGCAGGAACAACAAATTATTGGTATCAATGGGTGGGAAGAGAAGGCGTTGTGGTAGGCCTTGATCGGTATGGAGAGTCTGCACCTGCTCCCGAGGTGTTTGAGGCATTAGGTTTAACAGTAGAAAATATTATTTTAAAGGTAAAGCATTTAATTAAAAAGTAAGGGATAAACATGGCCATTATTAAACTTGCTATTAATGGATACGGGCGTATTGGGCGTAATATATTAAAGGCTTTATATGAATCTAAGCGCAATTCGCACATGCAAATCGTTGCTATTAATGATCTGGGGGATCCTAAAACTAACGCGCACTTAACGCGATTTGATTCTACGCACGGGCGTTTTTTTGGGAGAGTTTCAGTTGAAAATGATTATTTAGTGGTTGAGCAAGATAAAATTCGAGTATTTAGCGAACGCTCGCCTGATAAGTTACCTTGGGGTGAATTAGGGGTAGATGTGGTATTAGAGTGTACGGGGTACTTTGCAAGCAAAGAAAAAGCTTCTTTACATTTACAAGCAGGTGCAAAAAAAGTATTAATTTCAGCACCAGCTGGCGATGATTTGCCGACTATTGTTTATGGTGTTAATGATAAAATCCTAACTGCAAATGATAAAGTTGTTTCTAATGCTTCTTGTACAACAAATTGCTTAGTGCCGTTAGTGAAACCTTTACATGACGCATTAGGGGTGCAAAGTGGATTAATGACAACCATCCATGCTTATACTAATGATCAAGTTTTATCGGATGTTTATCACAGCGATTTACGACGTGCACGTTCTGCGACTCAGTCGATGATCCCAACTAAGACGGGTGCCGCGGCAGCCATTGGTCTTGTATTGCCAGAATTAAAAGGCAAATTGGATGGATTTGCTATGCGTGTTCCAGTATTAAATGTTTCAATTGTCGATTTAACTTTTTTGGCTGCTCGCGCAACTTCAGTTGAAGAAGTGAATACTATTGTAAAAACAGCGGCAACAGGAATGTTAAAAGAGATTTTGGAGGTTAATGAAGAACCCTTAGTATCTATAGATTTTAATCATAATCCAGCGTCTTCTATTTTTGATGCAACACAAACTAAGGTTATTGGTAATTTAGTAAAAGTTTTAGCGTGGTATGATAATGAATGGGGATTTTCCAATCGAATGTTAGATACCGCCTCTGTTTTAGGGGTTGTGTAAAAACATGATCCTAACCATGGAGCAATGTGATTTAAACAATAAGCGTGTTTTAATTCGTGTTGATCTAAATGTCCCTATGCAAAATGGCAAGATCTTGGATGAAACACGATTGTTGGCAATTTTACCTACTTTATCTTTAGCAATCTTGGCAAATGCAAGGGTGCTATTATTATCACATTTAGGAAGACCCAAAGAAGGGCATTATTCTCCAGAATTTTCTTTGCAACCCATCGCCAAGCGATTATCAGTCTTGTTGCAACAAACCATACGGCTGGAAAAAAATTGGTTAAACGGTGTGGAAATTGCGCCTAAAGAAATTGTGCTTTGTGAAAATGTGCGTTTTAATGTTGGTGAAAAAGCCAATGATGAAACACTTGCAAAACAGATGAGCAATTTGTGTGATGTTTTTATTATGGATGCTTTTGCGACAGCGCATCGTGCAGAAGCCTCTACTGTTGGTATTGCAAAATATGCCAAAATTGCTGCTGCTGGGCCATTATTTGTGGCAGAATTAAAGGCATTACATTCAGTGATGCAAAACCCTAAGCATCCTTTGGTTGCAATTGTAGGGGGGGCAAAAATTTCAGATAAATTGCAAGTTTTAAAAGCTTTAATAGAAAAGGTGGAGATTTTAATTGTAGGTGGTGGAATTGCAAATACTTTTATTGCAGCTTTAGGGTATCCTATTGGCAGCTCTTTATTTGAACCTACTTTAGTTGAAACGGCAAAAATGTTGTTAGAAATGGCTAAAACACGTTCTGTGAAATTAGTTGTGCCTGTAGATGTGGTTGTTTCTAAAGACTTGCAAGACCTCAACACTCGTATAACAGATCTTGGCGATATTAAGGCAGAAGAAAAAATTTTTGATGTTGGGCCAAAAACATCAAAGCAATATAAAGAGATATTAAAGGAAGCTAAAACCATTTTGTGGAATGGCCCTGTTGGTGTATTTGAAGTTAACGCCTTTGAAGAAGGCACTAAGAATTTAGCAGAGATAATCGCTGCTTCTAATGCTTTTTCGGTAGCGGGGGGAGGGGAAACGTTAGCTGCTATCCATAAATACCATATTGCTAAAAAACTGTCTTATATTTCCACAGGTGGGGGAGCTTTTTTAGAGTGTTTGGAAGGAAAAAGGTTGCCGGCTGTTGCTGTATTAGAGGAACGTGGTAATACAGTTTTATCTTAATATCAAGGTTAAGTTATTATCAAGTTGTGTCATTTCAAAATGTTTAAGGACATCCATACCCAGCAGTGCTTGATCCCCTTTAATAATAGCGGCAGGAACATCTTTTAACTGAATAATATTACCAATTTTTAGCTCTTTGATAGTTGTTTTAAAATCGGTTGTAGAGCCAGAGGCTGTTTTTGCGGAAATTGTTGATTCTAGTGGTAATTTGGCGAATACAGCAATTTCTTGCGGGATAGCAGTAATACTGGCGCCAGTATCAATTAAAAACTTCACAGCAATGCCATTTAGAGTACCATCTACATGGAATTGTGAGGTAGCGTCTCGTTGTAAAACAATTTTTGTTGCTTTGGGGGGCTCTTCTTCAGAATCAAAAGTATCGTTTATCACTTCTTGCTGATCGTTTGATTGACAAGGGAATTCTTGGTAAGTGACATGCTTACCATTTTGGCAGCGATAGATCTCTACGCCAAATGATGGCGCAACAAAGCATAACAGAAAAAAAGTCTTAAGTGTATTGTAAAGCCAAATCTTTTTTTTAGTCATTTTAAAAGCCCAAATGTTATTTTAAAGTTTAAAAAGGAATTGGTGCATTGTCAAATTCCACTATAAGAAACATACCCTTTATTTTGGGGATTGGATACATTTAGAAACACCAACGCTTACCCAAAGGGCTGTTAGAAAATAACAGCACCCTAAAGAAAGTTCTTTAGGCGTAATTGAAAAATATTTAAACCCGAGTTGGATAATGATAATTCCAAAGATAGCCAATATGATGGATTTTACCTTCAAGGCTAAAGTATTAATAGGAAGTAGTGCATTTTTGTGAAGGATCCCTAAAGAAAAACCAACTAATGCGCTTTCTGCAATAAAGATCGAAGAAGGGCGATTGGAGATAAAATAAATCATTGGAAGTGCTAATAAAGAGAGTGTAAAGCCAGCTAGGGCCAATTGCTTTTTTATCAGGGATTTTTTTAAGAGGTAGGGATAAGCTATTAGGAGGATGATTGCGAAAAAAAGCGCACCTAAGATATCCACAGGAGTATGGTAACCAAAATGCAATAGTCCAAAAGCAACACCACTTAATAAAAAAATGCTAAATGCAAAAAATGGTTTTTGATTAACTTCTAGAGATAGCCATCCCCATAATACTGCTGAATTTTGCATATGCCCACTTGGAAATGCAAAACCCGTACCAATTTTAGGAGACAGAGGAATTTGCCAAATGGATTTTAAAAATGCATTTAAGATCATAGAGAACAACAGAAGAAATAAAGTCTTACTTACCTTTTTTTTATCGTATCCTAGAAAACCGATACAAAGAAGCGCAATTACTGTATTTTCTTGAGTAAAAAAAAGAAAAATTTTAGCAACCAGATCAATTCCGTCTGCTAAACAAAAATGCATCATATTTTACTCACTATAAGATCAATGTATGAAAAATTTATTGAATGATTGCATTATGCATAAACGAAATAAAAATAACAAAGCCTTCTTATATTGTTGCCTCTTTAGAGAAGGTTAGTTATTATATTTTCCTAGAGGGTGTCGTTTTTAAAAATCTTTAGTGTTAGGCTTATGAATTAAAAAACATTATATACCTATAGTATGAGGATCTTAGAGGATAAATAATGGCTCTAATTACCTTACGCCAATTATTAGATCATGCCGCGGAACAGGGTTATGGAGTTCCGGCATTTAACGTTAATAATTTGGAGCAAATGCGCGCCATTATGGAAGCTGCAGATGCAACACAAAGCCCTGTTATTGTGCAGGCTTCGGCAGGAGCGCGGCAGTATGCAGGCCCTCGCTTCTGGCGGCATTTGATCTTGGCGGCCGCAGAAGAATTTCCACATATACCTTTGTGCATGCACCAAGATCATGGTGCTTCCCCTATAGTTTGTCAACGTTCCATTCAGCTTGGATTTACCTCTGTGATGATGGATGGATCTTTGCAAGAAGATATGAAAACACCTGCAAGTTATGAATATAATGTGCAGATCACTGCTGAAGTCGTTAAAATAGCACATGCTTGTGGCGTGTCTGTGGAAGGTGAATTAGGCTGTTTGGGGTCATTAGAATCTGGTATAGCAGCAGAGGAAGATGGTTCTGGTGCGAGTGGTAAATTAACGAAAGAAATGTTATTAACCGATCCTAGTGAAGCTGCAAAGTTTGTGTATGAGACAAAAGTAGATGCTTTGGCCATTGCAATTGGTACAAGCCATGGCGCTTATAAATTTAAGCGTCCACCTACAGGGGAAGTTTTAGCGATGGATCGTGTAAAAGAAATCCATCGTAAGATCCCAGATACGCATTTGGTAATGCATGGCTCATCTTCAGTGCCCGCGTCATTATTAAAAACGATTAATGAATATGGTGGTAACATTCAAGAAACTTATGGAGTACCTGTTTCTGAAATCCAAGAAGGCATTAAGCATGGCGTACGTAAGATAAATATTGATACCGATCTGCGGCTTGCTGCAACAGCGGCAGTTCGGCGTTATTTAACTGAAAATCCAACTGAATTTGATCCTCGTAAATATAATCAAGCTGCCAAAGAAGCCATGAAGGAAATTTGTAAGGCGCGCTATGAGGCATTTGGTACTGCTGGGCAAGCTGCCAAAATTAAACCATTGTCTGTGGAAAAAATGGCAGAACGATACGTTAAGGGTGAGCTTCAACCTCGAATTATTTAATTAAAGATAAAGAGAAATTATGATGAATACGAATTTTAAATATTACACTCAGCTTTCCATGATTTTTGTAGGGTTATTATTAACAGCCAATGTTGTAGGCGCAAAGCCACTTTTATTTGGGCCAATTATTTTACCGGCAGGGCTTCTTTTGTTTCCAATAACTTATGTATTGGGGGACATATTAACAGAAGTTTATGGATTTGCTCAGTCAAGGCGGGTTATTTGGGGAGCAATGCTTTGTAATTTATTTATGTCCTTTATGTGTAAGATAGCAATTCAATTACCTGCGGTAAGTGACTGGGCACATAACGAAGCTTATGCGCAAGTATTAGGAAGTTCAAGCCGTTTAATGGCCATTTCTGTTTTAACTTATTTTATAGGCGAATTTATGAATGCCTATATTGTTGCAAAACTTAAAGTAAAAATGCATGGACGTTTGTTTTGGGCAAGAGCCTTGTGTGGGAGCTGGATCGGCGAGGGTATTGAGACAGCATTGTTTATTCCGCTTGCTTTTTATGGAACAATGCCAAACGGGCAATTGCTGCAACTTGCGTTTTCTTATTATTCCTTTAAGGTTATTTATGCAATGTGTGCAATGCCTCTTGCCAGTCATCTTGTCAGGATGTTAAAAAACAAGGAAAATCTAGAGATATACGACGATAAGGCTAACTTTAATCCTTTCGTTGTTTAATATACCCGGGGTATCACGTCTTAGGGATCTTCTTCAATAGGCAGTTCTAATTCTTGCAGTTCGTCCAGCAATTGTTCTACTTTGTCTTCTTGTTGTTGGATCCTCATTTTTAACTCTTGAATTTCAGCTTCCACCTCTGGTTGTATGAAGAGCTCTAAGGGCTTCTCATTATTCGATGGGGCATTTTTTTTATTTGTTTCTTTTTTATCATGTTCTTGCCATAACATTTCTGCTTCTTCTAAATATGTTTTAGAGTGATCCATGATTATTTTAATTTTTTGCCATTGTTCTTTTACAGAAGGCAGTAGAGTTTGCAAAGTTTGTGTTGTGCACTTAATTTTTTTACAAATTTCTAATTCTTCTGAGGCAGAAATGTTGGTAGTAGAACGATTTAAAAGGCCGATTTCCGATTTTATTTTTTCTTTTTCGCGTATAACAACTTCTTCTATTTTTAAAATACCTCTTAATAAAATGTCTATCGAAGCAACTTCTCCTTCGGCACTAATAAGTTTTTGGGTAAATTGTGGTAAATCAGGCGTTTGAATAACAGCAGCAGTGGTAAGTTTCCCTTTAGTCTCTTCAACAAATGTTTTGGTATCTGTAATGATTTTTTTAACTTCATTGGTAATATCTTCTGCCATCTGGAAAGATTTTTGGGCAATCACTCTCTCATTATTGCGTCGCTCTTCTTCTTTCATGATTTGTTCTTCTTCGTATGCTTGCTGCAGCTCTGCTGCTTCTTGAATACTACTTTTAGCTTGACCAATGGTTATTTTAATTCTTTGCCATTGCTGTTCTGCTAAAGAAGAAATATCTTGAATATTTTGAACAGCTAATTTTATGTTGGCGTTGTGAGCAGACAAGTCTGTGTCGCTGCAAGATCCTAATGCTGCTTCGTATAATTCTTTTTCTAATTTTATTTTTTCTTTCTCGCGAACAATAGTATCTTGTTCTTGTAAGAGATTTCTTAATAAAATATTTGCAGAAGCAATTTCTTCTTCAGAAATAATTAGTTTTTGTGCTGCAGTTGTTGATGTTGATTTATAGCGCGTATAGACCATGATTTCTGTTATATTTTCAATGCTCTCTTTTGCATCAGTAATAACGTTATTGATCTCAATAAGAGATTTTTCTGCTATTTGTGCAGCCTCTATAATGGCAACTTTATCGTTATTTCTTTGTTTTTCTATTTCTTCGGCGACCTCTTCGGTATATTTTTTCTGTAATTCTTTTGCTTCTTTAATATAGAGTTTGGCTTGAACCATAGCAATTCTAATTTGTTGCCAATATTGTTGAGCAGATGGAAGAACATTTTGAATATTTTCTGCAGCCAGTTTAACACTTTTATAAGTGTTAAGATCATTTACAATAGAAGTGCTCACTTGAGATTGCTGTAACAGGGCGGCTTCTTTTTCCGTTTTTATTTTTATTCCTTCGTTAATAATGGTTTTCTGGATTTGTGCAAGATTTTTAAGTAAAGTATTTGCACTCTCAAGTTCTATTTCAGCGTCTATAAGTTTTTGTGCCGCTGCTGTTATGTTAATTTCATGGCGAACGTCGGTTATGGATTCTTTTGTTTCTTTGATAATTTTATGTGCATCTTCAACAGTGGCATTAATCTCAATGAGAGCATTTTCTACTGCCTGCGAAGCATTTTTTGCAAGTTCTGATTCTGAAATTTGTTTTTCAGGCTGTAAATTTAAGGCCTCTTCAAGATGTTTCTTTACTTGGCTAAGAATATTTTTAATTTGATGTTGGTGATGCCGTGCGGCTGGTAATACACTCTGGATATTTTTAGTAGACAATTCAATAATTTCGCAAGATTTATTTGCTTTAATGGTGGCATTGGCTGTTTTGTGTTCATCATTATGGATATTAAAAACACTATCTCTTTCTTTGCGAATGGTTTTTTCTTGTTCCAGGATAACTTTTTGGATCTGTAATAAATTTGCAAGTAAATTGTTGGCGGTTGCAATTTCATTTTTTGCATTTTCAAGCAAGTTACACGCGCTTTCACTAACATTTATTTTTGTGGCAGGGGAAGTATCGTTTGTAATGTGATCTTCTGTAGTTATTATCGGGGTGATTTGAGAGGCATTGATAACCGGGTGGGTGTCGATAAATTGGAGAGTCGATTCAATACTCTTTTGTACTTCTTGTACAAGGCTATTAATTTCCGCAAGGCTTGAACCGGCTTTTTGTAGTACGGTTTCAACATGGAGACGTTTTCCTTTTAGCTTCTTCTTAACAATGAGTTTTTGAATGTTAAGTCGAAGGTTCCCTAACCTTTTAAGCATTTTTTACCTTAAAAAATCCAAGCTTGCTTAAAAATGTTAGCACAGATTTTGGAGAATTTTAAACGTGGGGCATACTTACGTGCTAGAGAGTATAATAATCTTTTTAAATAACTACAACTAAAGCGGCCTGACAAACTGAATTTATAAACAGTATTAAACAGGTGTTTTCCCTTTTAAGTTTTATGATAGGATCAATTTAAAGGTATCTAAGTGGGGGGAGGTTAAGATTATGTTTAAGAAATTCGAAAAGCAAGTATTGCGACCTGCGGCTAAAGGAATTGAAAAAGCAAATATCAAGAAGCTTTTAGATCCAGACCGAGATCTTGCTCGAGAAGCTTTAGCGGCAGCAGAAAGGGATCTCGTCGAGATTAACCATTCGGTTTTAACTGCTCAATCACAACTTATAGCCATTCTTAAACGTGTAGAAGTCGTTGGTCCTGGTATCGTAGCGCTTCCTGCAGGTATATTCAATGGTGGCGGAGCTGGCCGAGAATTTGCTGAATCACAAGAGCTTTCTGCTTTGCAAAGATGGTTAACTGATAACCCCGGCGAGTCACCTTTTCGATTTAATGTTCAGCAAGTGTATCAGCAAAAACTGGGTAGGGCTGGTCGAGAGTTCGCTGAATCACAAGAGCTTGCTGCTTTGCAAGCATGGTTGACTGACAACCCCGGCGAATCGCCTTTCCGATTTAGTATTCAATATGTGTATCAGCAAAGGGCTATTGGTGGTGAGGGATATGCTCAATTGCGGCATCGTGTTGCTTCACAATTAGCACTTATTCAACCACACTTGGATACAGCTAGCCAATCACTAAGCGCTTTAAAAATTAATCAAAGCACTATTAAATCTCAAGAGGCAGCTGCTCGTTTAGGAAAAGATACTGTTATCAACATTCCCGATCAAAGTGAGGGCGCTGAAGCTGTTGTTAAAGGTAGGCAAGCTCGAGAAGCAGCTCAAGCTGCGGCTGGTCTTGCTCACCAATCACTGTTGGCAGCTCGCCTTCAATTAGAAGGGTTTAACACTGCAATTGCGAATGTAACAAGGTTATTAGAAGAAGCATTGGCAGAAAGACTAAGAGGTCAAGTTGAAGCAGCTCGCGCATTAGAAGTGCAATTATATGGAGAGGAGCGAACTCCAACGGCCGATGCAGTCTCTGCCGACTCAGTCTCTAGAGGGTGGTGGATTAATCAAGAAAATGTTGTGACTTACTTTCAACGCTTACGAGCTGACTTAGCATTAAGAAATGAAGAAGCAGAAAGGCTAAGACAAGAAGAAGCAGAAAGGCTGAGACAAGCAGAATTGTTACATGCAGAAGCAGAGGAAGATCATTCGTTTGAATCACAAATTGTCACTCGTGTAAGAGGGTTACAGGCGCATCAAGCACCCTTAGGCCCACTCGAACAATTAGATAGAACGCTTGATCAGATCTTAGATGAAATGGGTAACGGATATAGGGCGGGTACTGTTCAAAGACCTGCGCCAGGGGAACACCTTACTCAGATTATGACAATCCTAACTCGTGTACTGGGTGAACCTACAGAGAGTGGGGAACAAACCGCGCGTCAGCTTGGAGCACGGAGTAAGTTCGCTAGCTGGTTGCTAACAAATTTTAGTGGGCAGCAGCAAGTAGAGAGCGG
>CADEGZ010000013.1 GCA_902827015.1 uncultured Pseudomonadota bacterium | reverse complement strand
CTGTACTGGTTTTTTAGAGAGCACCTTGCCTTAAGTTGACAGCATTATAAGTTCAGTTCAATTTTAGGGCTATTTTGGAGCATTTTGGCCGAAAAATCACAGAAGTTGAGTTCAATTTTAATAGAACTTCAGTTCAAAAAGAGTTAAACTACACCAGTTGAGTTCAAAAAAGTTCGTTTTTACGAAAGTTTGGTTCAAAAAAGTTATGTTATTGTCTTTAAATAAAGGGGAAATTGTTAGTTATAAGGCCAATTCATATAAGGTGAAAGTCGCTATTAGCTTAGAAAAAGTGCTATTGATGAGTGAGAGTGGCGAAACTGTCGTTGCGCCTATTGCTGAACTCAATAGTATTGAACAAATAGAACGTTTTTCGCTTAAAAATAATGAGCAGTCCGACAGCTTGCCTATTGAGGCAAATAATTTTATGGAAATTCCCACCCAAACTTGGGAAAAAATTAAAATCCGGGAGGAGTGTTTAAAGACATTACTGGAAGGTAAATCTAGTGCCCAGCGGATCCAAGAGGTGGCTAGTCGATTGGGCGTTTCTTCTAGGCAAGTTTATAAATTGATTAAAAATTATAAAAGATCAGGGTGTAATTTATCGGGTTTAATGATTAAAAAAAGGCTTTGTGGTAAGGATCGCAGTCGTTTGCCGAGGGATGTTGAGGCTATTATTCAGGATAGCCTGGAAGGATCCTTCTGTAACCAGCAGAGGTTTAAAGCAAGCGTTGTTATTGAAGAAATCCGCAGCAGATGTGCGGTAGCCGGTGTTAACGCGCCTTCACCCATGACAGTGAGGAACCGTATTAGAAAAATACCGCAACGCATTCTTGTGATTTCTAGGGAAGGTGCTAAAGCCGTACAAAAGTTAAGCCCTATTGTTGGAGCAACTCCTGAGATGGATTATCCCTTACAAAGGGTGCAAATAGATCATACTAAGATGGATTTAATCATTGTAGATGAGACTCATCGCAGGCCCATTGGTCGCCCTTATTTAACCGTTGCCATTGATTTATATAGCAGATGCATTACAGGGTTTTGTTTGAGTTTAGAGTCACCTAACGCCATTTCTGTAGGATTGTGTTTACTTCACTCTGTTTTTGATAAAGAAGAGTGGCTTTCTAGTTTAAATATAGAGGGAAATTGGCCCATTTATGGGAAACCAGATCTGATTTATGTAGACAATGCTGCTGAATTTCACAGTGAAGCATTAACAAGAGGCTGTGAATTTCACGGGATTAAGATTGAATACAGGCCTATAGCGACCCCTCATTATGGTGGGGTTGTGGAGAGGGTCATTGGTACTTTAATGCAGCTGGTACATCAGATCCCAGGCACCACTTTTTCAAATGTTCAGGAAAAAGGGGATTATTCTTCAGAGCAGCATGCTGCACTAACCTTAAAAGAACTCGAAAAATGGCTTGTGATCGCTATTGTTAATTATTACCATCAAAAGTCCCACAGTCATTTATTGATGCCACCCATTGAGAAGTATCGTTTGGGGATCTTAGGTGGAAATGGGCAAAAAGGGAGAGGGTATCCGGCTATCATCCTCAATAAAAAAGCGTTTTTAATTGATTTTCTTCCTATTGAAAGAAGAATGTTACGTAGGCAAGGCTTTGTTTTAGATCATGTTGTTTATTTTAGCAACGTGTTAACGCCCTATATTCACAAAAGAAGTATTCAGCAGTTTACCATTAGGCGTGATCCAAGAGATTTAAGTAGGATTTATATGCTTGATCCTGCTACCAACAGTTATCTGGAGATCCCGTATAGGAACTTAGGTCGCCCTAGCATAACGCTTTGGGAGCATCGGGCAGCACTTAACCATTTGCGCCGATATGGTAGAAAAAAGGTAGATGAAAGCTTAATTTTTAAGGCTATAGAGGAAATGCGTGGTTTAGTTAAAGAAGCTTCCCACAAGAGTAAAAAAGCCAGAAGAAATCGAGAGAGAAAGGCATTGACTGAGGTTGAAGGGCATCATTCCATTCAGTCAAAAGATAACGTTTTAGGAGCATTAAATCTTCCTACTGGGCCTATCAAGCCCTTTTCGGAGATAGAACGATGGTAGAGCGGATGGAATGGTTAGAGACAGATCTAGAAAAACAGCTGAAACTGCCGACGGAAGACAGGATCGCCATAGTACCTTCTGAAGAAGCCATAGTTAGATAATGATCCCATAGATCGTCTTAAAGAAACTATAGGAGTAACCTAACTATGACTCGGACTATTTGTAACACAGTTAATACTATTTTGGTAGCGATTGATGTAGCCAAAAATAAGCATGATGTGGTTGTTTTATTGACCAATGGTAAAAAGGAAAGTTTTAAAATGGCGAATACCATGGAGGATTATGAAAAATTTAGTCTTTATTTAAAAAAGCTAGAATTGCCTTGTATTATTGGCTTCGAAGCGACTGGGGACTACCATCGCCCTATAGCTTACTTTCTACAAAAAGAAGGTTTTACAGTGCGTTTAGTGTCCTCTCTAGCGGCAGCCAGAACGCGCGAGGCTCTTCATAACTCTTGGGATAAAAATGACCCAAAAGATGCGCAAGTTATCTTACACCTGCTTAAAACGGGAGTGACCCAAATATACCACGATCCATTGATTCATAAAACTAATGATATTCAAGAGATTGCCAAAACTTATCATCAAATTTCTTTACGTAAAGTCAAAGTACAACACAGCATTATGAATCATTATTTACCTTTGTATTTTCCCGAGGTGTACAAATACTTCCACAGCTCAAGAGCCAAAAGGTTTTCAAGTATTTTACTAGAATTTCCAACTCCGAGTATAGTTCTTAAACACACAGAAGAAGAGTTTATCAAAATAGCTTGGAAAACCGTTGGGAGAAAAGTGGGTAAAAGAAATTGGTTACTTGATTTCTATCGCACAGCTAAGGAAAGCGTTGGGCTACCCATTTCAGAAAACTCAGAGGCTGTAAAAATGTTTCGTATTATTCTGAAAGAACATATAGATTTATGCGAAATGCGTTCTGCAATTGAAGAGGATGCCGAATCCTACATGCTTCAATACTCGGATTACCAAAGATTAAAGTCTATTCCTGGAATAGGCCCAATGATTGCTCTAATCATTCTAGCGGAAGCAGGAGATTTAAAACGTAAAGGCTATACTGCAGTTGCAGCAAAAATGGCTCGGGTTGCCTATAGCCTTATCAAATATCAAACGGATTATCGATGCTATCATGAGTCGATAATACCCAGTGGTGGGATCCCTGCTGTACGGCCGTAGAGGCAATTTTGACCTCATAGATAATGTTCGGATCTTCCACTGGGAATTATTCATTTTGTTTTAGATACAGTAAAGGCCTTACTTAACGCATTGGACCTTATGTCACTATGGTCAAAAGATAGTTTTCATTTAAAAGTGGAAGCTCATTGGATATTGTTTTTGATATTTTGAATTGTAAAAATGGTATTTTGATGCCAACGGGGTTATTTTTTCTTAAATGGTTATTGACTCCAGAATTAATACGTTATCAATAGTGAACATTGGATAGGCTATTCTAAAGCACAAAAAGGGGTTTTTAAGCTGAGGGAACTTATTGATTTTCCCAAGAGGATCAGGATGCCTAACCTCTTGATTTTAAGTCCTACTAATAATGGTAAAACCATGTTGGTGAAAAAATTTATGAGGGATTATCTCTCCTGCAGAGGCGGGAGAGATCCGACATTACGGTTTTTACAAAAAAGTCCCCGTATTATATTTACAGATGCCATCTAGTCCAGATCTAAAGAGATTTTACGCATTAATTTTGCATATTTTAGGAGCTCGAGTACCTCATGTAGCGAGGGTAGCAGAATTAGAGTTTGTTGCTTTAGATCTTTTTTCTAAGCTAGAAATCAAAATGTTAATTATTGACGAGCTCCATAACATCTTAGCAGGTCGAACAGATACAGATAGTCAACGAGAATTTTTAAATTTACTGCGCTTTTTGGGTAATAAATTGCAGATCCCTATTGTTGCTTTAGGGACTAAAGAGGCTTATTTGGCGATCCGTAGCGATGATCAATTAGAAAATCGATTTGAGCCATTTATTTTGCCTCCATGGGAATATAATGAAGAATATCTCTGTTTATTGGCCAGCTTTAGTAAGATTTTCCCTTTAAAGCACCCAGTTGCTTTAACAGAGTCTGGTTTAGCTAAAAAAATCTTAGAAAGAAGTGATGGCAAAATAGGAGAAATTAGCACCATAATCAAAAAAGCGGTCATTTGGGCGCTTTTATATCGAGGTGAGTATTTAACAGAGGATGTGTTTGATCGGATCGATTATCAATCCCCTGTAGAGCGCCGCCAACAAATAGAAAGAGAACTTAATAATTAAAATCTTAAGCTTTGGACTTCAAATTGAATGCTATTTATCCGTTTCCTACAAAAGTTTTTCTTCTCCAGTACCTTGATTTTTCACTAAAAATTGAACTGAAGTTCTGTAAATTGAACTGAACTTTTGTAAACGACATTTATATATTTAAAATGCCGATAATGATAGTTATGGGTAATGACTGGTAAATTTTAATCTTTTATTACATAATATACACGATTATTTGCAAAAAACGGGTTATGCTCTGTTTTATACTTCAATAATGTAATAAATAATAAAAAACATGGTTAATTACATTCAAAAAGTATAATAAAGTGCTATACTTTTTATATGTAGTTAATTGATAAAATGCTGGATATGTACAAACAAAAGGTAACAGGCAAGACAGAAAAGGTTAGGCTATTGCAAGCTTTAATAGAAGGAGGCTTACGGGTATTTGAAACTGAAGCTGTAAAGGATGTCTCTAGGGAGCTTGATATAGATCTGGCTTATTCCTTAAATATTGTTTCAGCCCTGGTGCGAGAAGGGTGGTTAGTGCCCATTAAGAAAGGAGCATACAAACTTAGCCGCTCAACGGGTATATCCCCTATTCATGAATTTGAAATTGCCATGGGTTTGGTAAAGCCTGCCATGATTAGCTACTATTCGGCTTTTTACCATCATAGCTTAACTGATCAAGTCCCGAAGTTGGTTTATGTCAGTACGTTAAAGGCAGGCAGTACCGTTTACCGTAGAGGAAGCCAAAGCTCTAAATTCACCCTAGAAGGAATAGAATATCGAGTGATCCAATTAAAGAATGAAAAGTTTTATGGCTCTGAAAAAGCTTGGCGAGGAGAAGGGTACTATTGGGTGGCGGATTTAGAGCGCACCTTAATAGAGGGTTTTGCCAGCCCGCAATATTGTGGTGGTTTTAAGGAAGTCATGTATGGGCTGGAAGAAGCAATTCCTAAGCTTAACTTAGAAAAACTCATTAACTATGCCTTACAATGGGATATTGCGGTTGGGCGTAGGATTGGTTGGGCCTTAGAAGAGCTTAATGTAAAAGATGAGCAGATCTTAAAACTGGTACAAGTCGAACATCCAGGGTATAGACGGTTAGACGCTTCTAGTCCTACAAAGGGCCATTACTCGAATAAATGGCGATTACAAATCAATCTATAAGGAATGAAATATGTCTTTTAGAGATCAATTATTAAGGAAACAACAAGAAAGAAAGGCTTCTTGGAACATTATTGAGTTGGATTATGCTTTAAGTTGGGTGCTGGCTGCAGTAGGAGAGCATACCCCTGCTAAACAGAACCTCATTTTTAAGGGTGGTACTTGTTTAAAAAAATGCTACTTTGGGGAGGTTTATCGGTTTAGTGAGGACTTGGATTTTACAACGAGTCCTGAAATGGAAGATCATTTCTTAGATCAGTGTATTCATCTGGTCACCCAGATAGCCACTACATTAGCAATTAATCAAGGCCTAATGTTTAGTTGGGAATCCTATAAAGAAAGAGATCTACACCCCTTTAATCAACGCGCCTATATACTTCGAGCGCAATTTCCTTGGCATCGAAGCCCGCTTACAAAAATTAAACTTGAAATTAGCCGAAACGAAAATTTAGTCTATACGCCTGTTGAAAAGCCAATATTACATGAATATGGGGAAAGCCTAGCTCAAACCATTAAAACTTATGCTTTAGAAGAGATCCTAGCGGAAAAATATCGAGGCATTTTACAAAATCAACAAAGATTAAAAATTAAAGGCTGGGTCCGGTCTAGAGTAAGAGATTTTTACGATTTATGGCATATTTTAAGGCAATTTAAGCAGGAGATAAATTTTGAAGGTTTTAACCAGGCTTTTGTCCAAAAATGCTTACAAAAAGGCATAACGTTTGAAGGACCACAGCAATTTTTTAATCAAGAAGCATATTTAGAAAGCGTCAAAAAAGACTGGGGACAATTTTTAAACGGATTAATTACGAGATTACCTTCTTTTGAAGAAACCATAGAGGAGCTTAAAGAATTAACAGAAGAGGTTTTTAAAGAATAATATGGCCAGAAAAGGGATTGCCGAGTCTGAGATCATTGCAAGTGCCAATGCGTTAATAAACAAGGGTATTGTTCCAACTGCGGCAGGTATTCGAAAGCATTTAGGTAGAGGAAGTCTTACAACCATTCAAAAATATTTTAGGAGCTGGAAATTAGGATCTTTTAAAGATCATGGTGAAACCAAAGAAGAGCAGCGTGAGAGTTCCCAGGCATTTATTCAAAAAGACAGAGTTGACACTCAATTGTTGCAAAAAAGAATATTAGAGTTGGAGCAACAATGCCAGGTTCTATCACAAGAGTTAATAAAAAAGGAGCAAGACAACTTAAAGTTGAACAAAGACAATATAAAGCTAGCGCAAAATCTAGAGCAATTAACAGAAGCACATAAGATGTTGTTGTTAAAATTTGAAAATATTGATAGTCGTTATGAGGATTTAAAGAAAGAAAGAGAAAACGCGATCCAAAGGGTTTTAGAAGATAAAAACAAACAAGTTGAAAGTCTTAAGTATGAAATTAAAGAAATGAATGAGTTGCATTTAAATGCCATTACCGATCTAGGGCAAAGGAATGATGAACTGCTTATTGAAGAAAAAGTTAAAACCATTAACCTGACTGAAAAGGTAAAAGAGTTGCAGCACTCTATTAAGATGGTTGAAGAAAAGCTGGGGAAATCGGAAGGGATCAATATTCCACTACAAAAAGAAGTGAAAAGGCAAAAAGCGATTATTGATAAATTTGTCACGGGTGAGCAGTTAAAAGAGTTTAGTCATCAGACTGATGGTGCAGTAAATGACTGAAAAAGCCTTAATGATCTTTGATTTAAAAGTACCCGGTTTATCAGAGCTGTTGGCAAAAGTGGATTTGTCTGTTCACAGTAAACCTTATGTTCAGGACTGCCAAATTGAAGCTGGCCATGATATTGAAGCCGTAGGTTGTTGGCTTAAAAAGCATTTAAACAATCCTCATACCTTTTCTAGCTATCAACGCCAAGCAAAATTATTTTTAATGTGGTGTAGTTATGAAAAAGGTAAAACCATAGGGCAACTTAAAGTGCAAGATTTTGAAGCCTATTTTGATTTTTTAAGAAATCCACCATCATTTTGGTGTACGGATAGAGCGACTCTTCGGCAAGGCTTGCAATCCCAGAGTTGGCGGCCGCTGGTAGGTGGGTTAAGTGAGTCTGCCATTAGAATGGCGTTTAGTGTTTTACAGTCTTTAATGAATTATTTATCTGACAGCAATTATATACGTTCAAACCCTTTGAAATTAATAAAAGTGAACGGCCAGTATGCCTCTGCTCTAGAAAATCAAAAATACCAAGTATGGGCAAGGATGTTGGAAGAAGACGAGTGGCAGGTCGTGCAAGAAACGTTAGAAAGTTTAGCGGAGGAAACACCATCACAGTTGACTTATAAATTAAGAACACAATTTTTATTTGCGCTGCTTTATTTTTTAGGGTTAAGAGTTCATGAGGTTGCCAATCATACTTGGAAAGCATTTCAGTTTAGGGAAGGAAAATGGTGGTTTTTTGTGAGAGGGAAGGGTGGTAAATTAGGGCATATCCCAGTCCACGAAAAATTGTTAACCTTTGCTAAGTTGTATCGTATTGCCCTGAATAAAGTCCCCTTACCTGAACCCACTGAAGAAGGATCGCTTTTAATATCGTTTGAGGAAAAACCGTTGCAAGTAAGGCAGATTTTTAATATTGTAAAAAACATAGGGCAATTAGCATCTCTTAAATTTAAAGAAGAGCCTCTTAAAGCCGCTAAGCTTAAAAAGCTATCCCCACATTGGTTGCGGCATTTATGTGCAAGCCATCAAGATAAAGTTGGTATTGCGGCAACCATGATTCGGGAGAATTTAAGGCATGGCTCTAGCCAAACAACTCAGATCTATTTGCACGCTGAAGAAAGCCTAAGGCATGAAGCGATGCAAAAAATGTCATTAAAAATAGATCCAAAACCTATTGTTAAAAAATCCATTACCCAACAAACTTTAATAAAAATAAAGCTAAGCGAGGGACCCCTACATAAGGGGTTAGGGTTTAAAAAGTTACTTGATGCGTTGGAAGAGGGGTTTAGTTGTTATCACTGGCAGCCTTATCAATTTGACAAAGCGAGCAAGATTGAGGAAATTGAAAGTTCTATTATTCCTGTTCAAAGCATTGAGTTTGGGTATATATTTGATGATTTAGATCAAAGCCATGTTGAAGCCGTAAAAAAAATGGTTGGTTTAGAAGCAAGTATACGTTTGTTTAAGGCTGAAATTGAATTAAGGGATCTTTAAATCTCTTCGGGTTTTACTCCAAGCCGCTTGCGGCGTAAATTGTCACAGAGAAGGAGCCATTGAGATGTCTCAGCAAAATGATTTAGCAAAAGCGGAAATGGGCAATAGCGCCATTGCATGTCCAAAATGTGGAACCTCTATTTCTATCACGGAGGCGTTGAGTGCTGATATTAAAGATCATTATAGAAAAGAGTTTCAACAAATTATCTTAAAACGTAATCAAGAGATAAAATCCCTGCAAAGCGCACTTGAAAAAGATAAGGAAGTGCTAAATCAAGAAAGAAAAGATTTGGAAGCTATGGTTGCAAAGCGTGTTCAGGTTGAAAAAAGTGCTTTAGAGCAACAAATCAAGCAAGATTTAATCCATCAAAACCAGTTAGAAATGCAAGATTTGAGAAATCAACTTATTGAAAAAACTCAGTGTATTGAAAAAGCGCAAGCATATGAACTTGAATTAAGAAAGAAAACCAGAGAAATTGAAGAAAGAGAAAAAGCCTTAGAATTAACATTACAACGTAAATTTGATGTGGAAAAACTGAGAATTCAAGAGGAAACTTCCCATCGGATCCTAAATGATCAACAGCTTAAAATGGCCGAAAAAGACAAACAATTAGAAGATCTACGCCGCCAAATTGAAACACTTAAACGTAAAGCCGAACAAGGCTCTCAACAAGCGCAAGGAGAAGTGTTAGAAGTTGAACTTGAAGCCATTTTGCGTAACCTTTTCCCATTGGATAGCATTGAGCCGGTTGCTAAAGGCATGCAAGGTGGAGATATTATTCATCGAGTCATGGGTTTTTCTGGACAATGTGTTGGAACAATTATCTGGGAAACTAAACGTACTAAAAATTGGAGTGACGGTTGGATAGAGAAACTCAAAGCAGATCAACGCGCGATTACCGCTGAATTTGCGATTATAGTCACGCAAACCATGCCTAAAGAAGAGCTTAATTTGGCGTTGGTGGATGGCGTTTTTGTAGTAGATTCTCAAACGCTTAAGGGGTTGGCGGTGACATTACGTCATCAATTAATACAACTTTTTCAAGCTAGGGCGATGGCCATTAGCAAAGGAGAAAAATTAGATTTTTTGTACGATTATTTAACAGGCACACAGTTTAAGCAGCGCATAGAAGCGATTGTTGAAGCGTTCCAAGCGATGCAGATGGATTTAGCAAAGGAAAAACGCGCGGTTCAAAGGATTTGGGCGGCCCGAGAGCAACAAATTGAAAAAGTATTGATTTCAACCGCGGGAATGTATGGGGATTTTCAAGGAATTGTAGGAAATAGCCTGCCCATCATTCCACAATTAGAATTATAAGAAAGTTAGGCTAGATATTTGCACAGTTATCCCGAAGGGGCCTCACTATATGTACTGGACAAAAAACCTCGATAAAAAACTCTTGTAAGTGCGTTAGATTTGATGGGCTATAGAGGAAGCTTGCCTCAAATTTTAGATACTCTATCACTACATGAGCATGATATATTAAGCGTCATGCTTACATCACCACCATGTGACGGTACAGCCGATACAGCAAGAATTGCTCAATTAACGACTCTAGCAAGAGATTTAAATATTAAACGCACAACAGACGGTGGGAGACCTTTAAGTAATTGAGTAAATCGAGTTTATAATAGTAATATGTCTTAAAAAGAGATCTTGCAGGTACCTTAAAACATCAAGTTGGAGGAAAAATGATGATAGAGGCAAAAAAGATCAAAATAAAGATAAACAAGGCAGTAAATTTCGACCATATTGATTTTCTGCACAAAAGGTTTTATACATATATTTAAATGATTTGGGAATTATAAAATTTTTTGCTATATAAAGTTTTATAAAAATATTTTAAAGATATCCTTCGCCATGAATCCTTAATAATCACTCAGGTTTATATGCATGCCGAAAGAGAAAAACGTATTGAGGCATTGCGGAGAATTCAAATGAATGTAGAGCCACAGATAATTATCCAAAAGCTGGAAAAATTAATAACAAAATTAACATTAAAGGGATGGCCTTTAAATGAAGTCAAAGGCCTAGAGAATTTCATAGATGTGATTGAAAAACATACATTTCTGCGTTTAAAGTGGGAAAGAAGTGTAAACCTTAAAAATTTGATTCAGGATTATATTATCAGAAAAAAAAGCTATTTAAAGTTCCTCTGGAAATCATTTATACTATTCACGAGGCAGTGGAGGTTGAAAAGTTAGCATATTTAAGAAAATCTATCCTTCGGGAAGCGGAGATTAGACTTTTTGATTGTCAGATACAGGTAACAAACGGAACACTTATTTAAAGAAGTAATGGCAATTTTTAATATCCTGCGTCATATATTGAACACCAGGACACACTAGTTTAACGGAGGATTGAAATGTTTCAAAGCGGAAAGCAACTTATAAGTTTTTTCGAGAAACAAAAGAGTAAAGCAGATAATCGCTTATTAGGGTTTACTGTTAAACTGTTTGAAGCTTTAAAAGCGGCAAATCCTGGCAGACAAGAAAAGATCGTTACAGCAGAACAAAAAATACTAGATACGCTTGCCAGGCTCCTAGTAGGAGATGAGACTTGTACTGCAATTGCTATTTCTGGGGATAGACTTTTATTGGCGACTAACAAACATTCACATATTGATGATCATATTACCTATCAAAGTTCATTTGAAGTGTTAGAAAAATATCCTGGGATCAGGTATGTGCTTCGCTTTAAAGGCGTAATCAAATATTCTGATCGTAGCGGATTAGTAAGAACAATCAATGAAAAAAGCGATCCGGTCATTTATCAATTATATGCTGCTGAGCAAACATTTAAAGTTATTCAAGGGGATCCCGTTATTCGGTTTACGCAAGATGAACACAAAATACCATTTCCTCATAATAATAGTATGACGATTAGTATTCCGATTTCATTAAAGCAGGAAGCTCAAATTTTCAACATTGTTGATCATTGCGAATTAAACAAAGAATACGAATTATTTCAAGAAATTCCACTGGAACTTGATCCGCTGAAAAGGCGCGCAACTAAACTTATTATGAATATTGCAGCTATAGCGCATTCTATTTTAACTCGACCTGATATGGAAGGTGACGTGTTAGAATATATGGAAAAGAATAAAAACTGGATTCAGTTTTTAAATGATAGTTTATCTTATGAAGTGGCTACACGCAGTGTTTACAAAGGATATATTGATCCTTATAACTCAAGTGATCAGGGTGATCCCGGTATGCACGCTATGTTGCAGTTTTATGAATGGCTTGTTGAAGACTATCAACAATTCAAATGGAAGTTCAATGAAAGAACGTCTGTTAAATCAATTCAAGCATGGTTTAGACTAATTTCTGAAAATATTCAAAATGATAGTGTACCAGCACCTCATTTTATAAAACAAAACCCAATTCAATTTTTAGAACGAGCCTCTATGTATTTTCGAGATTTAGTATTGGTTGAGGATTTTGTAGCCAATGATGCTCGAAGAAATGGTAAATTATCTATGCTGCTTGTACGAGAAAGCCTTTTTAAACGTTCGGTTACTATTCAAGTAATAGATGGGATCCCAGAACAACATGCAGAGATCCGTTTATTGGAGCAGCACTTATTACGTAATAGAACTACTGATGGTTATTATGGAATTACCATGCTTTATTGTGCATTGTGTAATTTTACAATGAGAAATTTAAATGTAGCAAATTTTCGTGGCACTCATGGCACGCTTTATCCTAAATGGGTTTTAATTGATATTATTAAACAAAGTTTTTTACAACAATTTTTAGGAGACGTGCTATATCGAGACCAACAAGCATTTGCAGATAGCGATATTTGTTATCATCCCGATGCTAAGCCAATTCCAAAAAATTCAAAGAAACAATCCGAAGTTGCGTTAATGCTGTTTTCTGCAATTGGTTTTATTAATAACTTGCGGGCGTTTAATCAATTAGGTATTGATCAGCAATTACTATTACCTGGTTTGGCAGGTTTAGATTTATATCCAGAAGAAAAAGATCAACAAATATTTGATCAACCGGATCTCGATCAACATAGTTTAGTAGCTATAGAAGGGGAATTTTCTTTACAAACTGAACAAATGTTTAAAAAGGCTCTTGTTAATATGTTTAAGCTTTCTTCTCCTATAGGAAACCTGATTAAAAAATACAAACTCAAAGATGATTCACAGATCGAGCTGGAAAGAGGTTTAAGAAATGCAGCTGCCAATAATCGTCTTGACGATTTAAAAATTTTTATTCAAAAGGTTCAAAATATTAACGCAAAAGATGCAAAGACTGGGAAAACGGCCCTATATTGGGCAGTGTTTAAAAATAACTTGGAATGTGTTAGAGAACTTTTAAGTGCAGGAGCGGATCCAAGAATAGAAGATAATGATCAAAGAAAGCCTGCGAATTATACTACAAGTGAAGAAATATTACGCTTATTAAATACGAGATCTTTAGGCTTAAGAGAACACTCACAGGTATATTGAAAACAAAGAAAAACATAAGCTCAACCTACTTTTAAGAAAAACAGGAAATTTAGAAATAGTGGAACCGACGCAATTATACCTGTAGCAAAGTGGGTGTGCCGTAGAAAAAGATGTAGCGACCTTAAATATGATGTTGCCTGAGTTGTAGCAGTGTCGCAAATGTAGCAAGGGTGAAACAACTATCGTTATGCCATTTAATAACACACTTGGTAATTGATATAGTTGGGCTAGTTCAGATTTGATGTGACAATACTTGAAAAGAGTAAGGTTATCCGTTTTGATGGTTGTATCAATGAAACATCAAAATTTTGGAGGATAACCTTATGTACCATACTAATGAAAGAATCATTAAAAATAAAGTGGGGCCATTAAATTTAGCTGAAGAACTTGGAAATATTTCTAAGGCATGTAAAGTGATGGGCTTTTCTCAACAAACTTTCTATCGTTACCAGCGAGCAATCAACGAAGGTGGCGTAGAAGCGCTCATTGAGAAAAATCGCAGGGGCAGCCTAACGTTAAAAACAGAGTAAAGGAAATGGCTATTGAATACCCTGCGTATGGACAATTACGTGCTAGCAACGAATTACGCAAGCAAGGTATTTTTGTTTCACCGAGCGGAGTACGTTCTATTTGGCTACGTAATCAATTAGCCAGTAGGGAGGAGCGTTTAATTGCCTTAGAAAAGAAGTCAGCTAATGAAGGTTTCATCTTAACTGAAAGCCAATTGATGACATTAGAAAAGAAGAAAGACGATGATATTGCGGATGGTGAAATTGAGACAGTACACTCAGGCTATTTGGGTTCTCAAGATACCTTTTATGTTGGAAATTTAAAAGGGGTTGGTAGGATTTATCAACAAACTTTTGTAGATACTTACTCTAAAGTCGCTATTTGTAAGCTTTATACAACTAAAACCATTACATCAGTTGATTTGCTTAATGATCGCGTTTTGCCATTTTTTGAAGAAAATGGGATGGGAATTTTACGTATGTTAACAGATCGGGGCACAGAATATTGTAGTAAGCTTGAACGTCATGATTACCAACTTTATCTAGCGATAAACGACATTGAGCATACCAGAACTAAAGTGCGTTCTCCGAAGACTAATGGGATATGTGAGCGCTTCCATAAAACGATATTACATGAGTTCTATCAAGTAACTTTTCGTAAAAAGATCTACGAAACACTTGACAAACTACAGAAAAATCTGGATGATTGATTATATCATTATAATCATGAAAGGACTGTGTGATTCATAGACATCCTTTCCTAAGCGTTACGATAGGCAAGATTTAACTGTTGAAATGAAAAGTGCTTTGGAAGATGTGAGAACAATAATAGTCATAAAGTTAAAAATATTTGATAAAATTGAAATGGCTAAGATTAATGTAGATATGGTATAGGGGTGTTTAATGGGTAAACTTGTAAAAAGCTTAATTATTATTTTATTTGCAATAATTGTTATTTTTGTAGTGTTGTCGGCTCTCAATAAATTTAAGATGCCAGATAACGCACGTGCGGTTGAAGAACAAGTTCCTAGTGATATTTTAACGTCTGATATTCAAATTCCAACCCTTAATAATGAGACCAGTTTAAAAGTGCCTGACGTTAACAATATTGAGGGTAATAATGATAAAAACCAAGATGCTGATTTAGAGGATAAATAATTAGGGCTTCGGTATGCGACAAGACGTTATAGATAAGATGCTGCAAGACAAATTGGAAGAAGCACGAGAAAATGGAGTTGCGGAAGGTCAACAACTGGCTTTATTTGAGGTTGCGAAGGTCATGTCTGCCAAGGGCTTTGCAATAGATTTGATTTCACAGGTAACAGGGTTATCTATTGCTGATATTAAGTGTGTGTTGGATTAAAGCTTTTAAAGTAAAGCTCATGGTTTTGTAACTTGCACATAATCGACTGGTGATGGCTTATCAAGACCGAACCTTTGGAGCGCATAAAACATGCAAAATGCGGAAAATATTGAACAGATGGTCAAAACAACAAATAATTTTATAATCATATACCAAAATACCTCGCCCATAATCCTTGTTTTGAAGATAAAACTTTTCATACAAAACTTGACTCAATTAGTCTCCCAACAAGCATCTATCCTAATGATTGTTGGGAGTATGGGTGTCCAGCCCTATCGAAATTCCGTTTCCTGTTAATCCGTTGGGCTATGCTATCAACCAAGAAGGATTGTGTGTAGTGGTAAGAAGCGATAATATTTGTAAGTTTTTGTTTACATCATCAAAAATGGGTAACTGTTGTTTTCATTTACCAATGGCCAGGAATAGTCTTCTATCGCTTAAAATGGTATATTTTAAAATTGGAAAGAGCAGAGCATAAAAACTTATGGAAAATAAACAAGACTTTATCCAATATATCGATGCGTTCATTTCTAAAATAAAAGAGGCAAAGATTGAGCCAACCATTAAGTCAGAAGGATTAAAACTAATTTTCAATAACGCATTAAGATTAAAAAATGATTACTGGGAGATGAATAAAGACTCTAACAAGCTTACCAAGTTAGGCATGATATTTAAACCTGGTAAAGCTAATATTCAGAAAGGCAAGCCTATTTACGTTGCATTATTATTTAACCATGCCAAGTTAAAGGTAATGTTAGAAGAACAATATGCGAGAACTGCGACTAATACGTTTGAACTAGATTACGACTTAATGTTTAATGATTGGAAGGGGTTTGAAGAAAAATTGAAGGACGCTTTTGTTACAGCGAATAGTTTAGCAAATGGCATTAAACATTAATGCTACTCTTGCTTTTTCAATGGTATTTAACACATTCAAAGACATGTTGTTTGCAATTGCCTCACCGAAACCACTTTTAAGCAGTTCGTATAATTCAATGCGTTGTCATTTAGTGTTTTCTTTGTTGACGTCAATCATCTGTGTACTTTAAAAAAACACCCCAACAAGGGTGCTGGGGTAAATATATGTCATTTAACAATTGGAGCCATTAAATGAAAGAGTAGGTGAATGATAGCTGAAAGTTAAAGGGCGTGCAAATGAATTTTCAAAATAAATTTGATGGATTTCCCTGGCAAAAAAGTTCTAGCCACTTAGAAGCGTGGCAAAAGGGTTAACAGGGTACCCCCATTATTGATGCTGGGATGCGGGAGCTGTGGCATACAGGATATATGCACAACCGTGTGCGTATGATTGTAGGTTCATTTTTGGTCAAAAATTTGCTTATTGATTGGCGCGAAGGGGAGGCTTGGTTCTGGGATTGTTAGTAGGTGCTGATTTAGCTAACAATAGTGCCAGCTGGCAATGGGTAGCAGGTTCTGGGGCGGATGCCGCTCCTTATTTCAGGATTTTTAATCCCATTACTCAAGGAGAAAAATTTGATCCCGAAGGAGCGTATACCAAACGATTTGTACCTGAACTTGGGCGGTTACCGAATAAATATCTTTTTAAGTCTTGGGAGGCGCCATCCTCTCTCTTGTATTAAAAGACTCGGAAGTGAAGTTAGGGGAAAATTATCCTTTTCCCATAGTAGAACTTAATTTTTCCCGTCAAAGAGCATTACGTTTTGCAAGCCTGAAGTACAAGTAGGTTTACAGTTTAGAACAGCTGAAGATAATGCTAGAAATAGGTATCCTTTCTGTAAGGTTGTGTACCTTTTTGAGTTAAATAATCGTAAGCTATTCTTAAATATTTAGTTTAGGGGTGTATTATGCGCCCTGCACCCTGAGTGATCCCCACGAAATTAACTAAAAAAATCAATTTATTATATTTTTGTCTGTAATGAAAATAATTGAAATGCATAGTGTTTTATGCTCAAATAAAATTCCTAATAATTAAATCTTAAAGGGATAGAAGCTATGCATTCGTAGGTTCTGCTAACACCCAAAAGTATGGCTAGTTCTTTGATATTGCCTGTTTCTTTGATAACCAGTCGTAAATACTTAATTGAATTTTTAGTAATATTCATATGCAGTAAAATATATAACGTTGCAAATTGCAACCTTTGGTTCTCAGAACACTCCTTATTTCTTCAAATAATTGTTATGTTTTGGCACACCCCTAGAGCTGTTGTGTTTACGCGTGTTAACGCCAAAATAAATTCCTCAGCTAAAGTTATGACGTTATATTTGTCTCGCTCATAAATTAATGTGTTAAAATATTTAACTAAGTCTGTATAAGGTTCTTCAAGCAAGCTATGGTAATACCAAAAGTCGTAAGACTTGGATGTATTTGCGTTAAACATTTTCTTTAAACAATGCGACATATCATCTCCTGCTAAATTACTTTAATTTTGCTCGGCCTTAACACCCTTATGCTCCAAATCTCAGGTTTGCTAATCAGTATGTTGTCCATTAATGTTATGATGCTCAACATTAATGGACGATATGGTGTTTGTATTCCAAAAGCCACGAGAGGCGCAGAAATTCTTTGGGGTGCTTCCAAAACGACTGGACAAATATGGGTACAGTATAACAAAGAACGCCTATCAAGTAGGGAGAACACTACCGACTTATAAATTCCTAGGATTTGTGTGTTATTGGGGACAAACTAGAAATGGATACTGGCGCTTAAAATATACGAGCAGGCTAGATTGTTTCACGGCTAAGATCCGAGGATTACGTAAATTTCTATGGGATAACTTAAATACGAACGATGTTGATGGTCTTTTAAAGACTGTAATATGGACGATTCGAAGGTAGATAAACTACCATGGTATAGATAGACGAGTAGGTGGTTTTATACACAAAAGTAAGCGGATACTTTTTGCATGGTTCAATCGACGCGGAAGAAGAAAACCGATGAGCTGGGTGAAGTTTATTCAAATACTCAGCAGTATTGATTATCCTAAAAGATGGAAGGTGATTTCAATGTTTCCTAACTTGCCGAAAACGGCATAGAGGGGCCGATCTATTTGAGAGCCGGATGGTAGAGCGTTGCATGTCCGGTTCTAAAAGGGGCCTATCGGAGTGATCTGATAGGTCTACTTGTCCCGGATATCAATTATTGAAAATTTTAGTTAAACTCCATAGTCAAGGTAGAAAAATTGTAAGTGTTCACGCATTATAGACGTTTAAGTAAGTAATGGAATTGGGTTCCCAGTGAAGTATTGGGTAATTGAATTTTGAAGCCAGGAAAGCACATCCTTGTTTTGTTGCTGACAGGTCAATACCAGACTGTAAATTCTTTCTATAAACCTAGCTCCTCGTTCCGATTTCACCCCAAAACTTAATTTCTTTGCTATGACTAAAGGGCGGATCTGCCGTTCTGCTAAGTTATTTGTGGCAGGCACTTCTCTGTTATTCAAGAATAGCCATAAACTTTCTCCTACCGCCAATATATTACGGCAAGTTCGAGCGGTTGCCAGATGGCTACACATAGCGCCAAAGTGTAAATCTTTAATTAACGCATTTTTTAACCGACTACGCTTTTTTCGTGTGTGCTTGTTATCCCCAGAGTCCTGCTGCAGACTTGATTTCCAAAATGCAAAAACTCTCCCATAATTTTTTAATAAGCGTCTTCCTATAATACCTGCTATTCCAGACCGCTCTGAGATTTTTTGAAAGTCTCTCTTTAAATGAGCCCAACATACTTGATGACAAGAGGAAGGCAGGAAATGATAGGCAGGATATCTATCAGAAATAATAATACGTCCTATAAAATTACCAATTAATTTCTTAGCAATTTTCTTTCCCCTAGAAGAATCCAAATGCAAAAAACTAAAGTCTTTATTTGCCAGCATCCAAGCCCATCCAGAACGATTGCTTTGCTTAAATCCTGTTTCATCTATATGGGTGACGGTCGATTTATCTAAATGGTCTTTAATTTGCTCGTGACAAGAGCTTATAGATTGGCTGACTCGATGTTCAATATTGGAAACACTTCCAACGCAAATGGGCATTTGAAAAAAATCTTTTAATAGCCCCAATGCTTGCCGTTTGCTCAGTTTAAATTTGGAAGTTAGTAAAGCTATGGCTGCGTGTACTCGAGTCCCAAAACCTCTTTTGCCAACCTCTAAGGGCGTTTCTCCACTATAGGTTTTTTGGCAACAGCGACAATATCCATGCAAAATTTGATATTCCGTGATTTCATAGTGAGGCAAAGGTATCTCATACACCTGGTGCCGGACCATTTCATGCGATAGAGCTAAAGGTTCGTCACACACTTCACATTTATCGGGTGGTGGACAAGCGACAATGTGATCAACTTGTTCGATAGGGACTAATTTTCGAAAAGCTCCTGTATGACCGAGTTGCCCTCCGGGTTTGCGGCCAGTAGCTTTAGTATTTTTCTTCTTTTTCTTTTTAAAATCGCTGGATGGGGGTTTTGAAGAATTGTTCGAATTTGAATTAAGCCTTTCTTTTAAATCAACATTCTCTTTACGTAAGAGAGCCACTTCTTGCTTTAAGACAGTTACTTCTTGCTTCAGAGCCCGACAGAATTCCCACAGTGCTTCAACAACTAGATGGCATTCTTCTAAAGTTTCCGGCTTAGGAGCTGGTTTTTCAAAGTCTAGTTCCATAGGGGATAGCATGATCCCCTAATTTAATAATTGCAACTATAAATTATTTGAAAATTAACTTATTTATACACTAGCCTGAACAATTACTATAATCATTATAGGTAAAACCAGTATAAAATACAATTATTTTTGCGCATTTTTCAAAAAAATATTTAAATTTTTTACGCACTTTTTTTACTCAATGTTTGTCATTGCCTGCACATTATCGCCCCCATTTTTGATTACCTATTGCAAAATAAATTTGACGCATTTCACAACCAACAAATTGTTATCACAGACTTTTTAATTTCGCAAAAAAATAAAATCAACCAGATAAAACTTAGCTGCACAATTTTTCAAATTATTACCTTACTTTTAAACGATAAACCAATATTAATTTTTAACGTTATTAGGAACACCCTCGCCATGCGGCTCACCCTTATTTTATATTTTATGCTCAAGGGCCAGCACGGCCAAGATAGTTTTAAATAAATGCCTACCCAAAAAACCACTAAAGTACCACCCTAATTAAACCCACACACCCATCACTCTAATAAAACCATCGTTTTTTGTGGACAAATTGGCTAGACTTCATACTTTTATTTCAGGTGTGGCGACAAAGTACCCCCCACATTTGCGTGCTCTCCATTCTGAAAAAATTTTAGACTCTATTTGCAACCATTGCTCTTGCAAGGGTAACAATTTTATTTTAAAATTACAATATCCTTGATCGCTTTTCGGTAAAATTATTGATTATCATTTGTGACTATTCAGCCATATCCTTCAGTTGGAATGAGTCGATTTAAAGTAAATCTTCCTTTAAAAACCCATTGAAAAATTTTCAATATGTTTTTCTTATTTTTGATCACTAGAAGGAGGCTTGCTACTGTTACGACTGTTCTTACGTTTTTTTTCTTCAAGAAATTTAATCCTTGCTTTTCGTTGATTGATAGACCCTTCTAACAAATTAATTTTTTCAGCCTGTAACAGAATGAATTCTATTTTTTTCTCTGGAGTTAAAAAAGATAAATCCTGCATTTCTATTTTCATATTTATAAAAAAATATTCAAGAAATTAAAAGAGTATTTTACAAAAATTATTCTAAAAATTCAATCACTATAAATTTGAAGAAGATTAAGACTATTGTAGTGAAAAGGCTTATTATAATAGTGTCAGTCTTTGGTCGCTTTCGAACTAATCTACAAGCCAGTGCCTGGGTGGCTTTAGACTGACGCTATGATGCCGTCGACTTGAAAAATTGGTTGCAATAGCTGCATAATGCTGGAAATAAAATACAACTCTAGTTCTCTAAAAGACAAATTCGGAGAAGGATGGATCCATTTCATTAATTTTGCAATTCTCAGGATCTTCTTGATATGCTTGCCATAGATCACAGACTGGGCCGGGCTTATTAAGTAACTCGGAAACAGCCCCACATGCTACAACTTTACCGTGGCTTAACATAATAATACTATCGAAGTTGGGCAAAAGATGTAGCCGGTGTAGTGAAATAATCATTGCCGCTTCTGAAAAAGCATTAATTATTCCTGAAAGAATTTCTCGTTCCATTGGCAAATCTACACTGGAAGTAGGTTCATCCATTAAGATAAGTGAGCTAAAGCGAGCCGCAAATAGGCCTCGCGCCAATGCCAATCGCTGCTTTTGGCCAACTGAGAGATTAAGACCCTTTTCACGAATATCCGTTTCAAGGCCATCAGGTAATGAGTCGAGGACATTTGTAAAACCGGAAAGTTTAACAACTTGTTGAATTTGATCTGATTCTGTTGGAAGATCCATAGTAATATTAAATGCAATTGTATTTTCGAATATTTCAGGATCTTGAGGGATCAATGTCGTAATCGCTTGAAGGGATTCTAGCGAATTGAGAGAAATTCCATCAATTATAAGCTCTACCTGGAAAGGGATATAAAGCCTAGATAATAGGTTCATTAATGTACTTTTACCGCTCCCACTTGATCCAATCAAAGCAATTTTTTCACCATGTCGTATCTTAAATCCAATTTGATTAAAAATTTGATTATTTCTAGTCTCCGAAGTATGATGGAAAGTGAGCTTTTTTATTTCAATGGTATGCCATTGTCGAGCAGTTGCTGCACCTAGAGGTAAATGTGCTAATTTTTCGATATCATTGAAGATTGGCTGTATACTTTTGACATCCGTATCCATGCGTACAAGTTCACTATAGTGAACACTTAAATCCTGGAATACTTCATTAAGTTCCCATTGGTAACGAAAGATCATTACCACTAGACCCAACATAATTGTTCCTGTTGTATTTAAAGTATAGACAATGTAGCCAATCAAAATTACAGCCTGAACAATGGAAAATAAAATCATCATCGAAAACCATTTGGCTTCATTCAAGATTACTTCTTTTCGAAAAAATGGCCAAATGGACATCATGCGTTGAAATAAATTGCTGTGTGTTAATTCCCCTAGGCGCAGCGTTAATACTGTTGTCATATTGCTAATGTAATCAAATAGTACCGAACCCACATGATTTTCAACGTCATTTTCTGCGTTATAAAGTGGTATCAATTTACGATCGAATAAAATTACTACCGTCATTACCACAAGAGAACAAAATAAACTAATAAGACCTATGGGGAGTGAAATCCAAAGCAAAAATCCAATTGAAGTCATAAATTTAACTATTGACTGAATATATTTAAATTGACTATCTGCAAAGCGATAAAGCGCTGTTGAAGAACGATTGATTCGCGTAATAACATTACCTGAATGATGATTCTGATGCCATTTCAAAGGTAGTCGTGTTAATTGTTCGTAAAGATTTAGTCGAAAAGCTTGTTGGATTTTTAAAGCCACATTACGCTCTTGGACTCTCCCAGGACCATGGAACAACCAAAACAGCACCAATACTACAACTCCAACAAGCAACCAAAATATGATTTGAGACATTTGTCCAAGTTTGAAATTTTGCAATTCATTAATGGTTTGGCCAAATGCATAAGTCCTTAAACTTAAAAATGCTTGAGCGGTCACAAACGCTAAGTAATAACTAACAATTGAGTATCGCCAAGATAAGCCTTGGCGCCAAACCATGCGAATCAAGCTAAAATAAGAGTTATCCATTAGGTGCAATTTCATGTCATTTGTTGTATGAACTCAATTAATTTGGAAAAATGTACGGATAATTGCAAATTATGAATTAAATAACATAAAAAAGCCATGCCTGAGACTCCTATTTCTCAATCTCGATTACATAAACTGATAATTTGCCTTGCTGCCATAATATTATCATTAGATTTTAAAAAACTTTCCCTTTTTTTTACTAAAACAGATTTAAAGGACCGCCAGTTTTTTTCTACATCCTTCAGAGCATTAGTTAAAGAATCACACGAAGTATCTTTTTCCTTTAATAGAAAACCAGCATATAATTCTTGAATTTTTTGTGCGTTGAAACACTGCTCAGGTACATGAGGGATCATTAACATAGGCACCGAAAAATATAAACTTTCATACATACCATTAAAGCCAACATGAGTTATAAATAAAGAACACCTACTCAAAATATCCAATTGGTTAGCAAATTTATAAATTTTAATGTTATTAAATATATTAATTTTTTTTATTATCTTATAAATAAATTCATTAAATCCAGTTGAAATTATCACTTTATGTTTGGTTTTTCCAAAAACATCAATAAACAATTTAAATAAATCTAGGTTTTCATTAAATACCGTTCCAAAGGAAATATAAATTGTTGATGTTGTCGAAAAATTTTCTGCGCTTGGAAAATATTGAGAATTGAACCTATTACCTAAGTATATAATTTTATTTTTATTAAACCCAACTGGTGTTGTATGTAAATCTTCTGGATAGTACGTTATAATATAATCTGATTTTGTTGCAGTTTGAATATCTAAAACATCTCGGCATGAGTCTAATTGAGGAAAGATACTATTTAGTTTACCTAATTTTACATAATATTCATGGTTTATACCATCAAGAAATTTTGGAATTTGATTTATTATATCATTTTTATTAAATAAGAACATTGTATTGGAGCAAAATGATAATAATTTATATTTTTCAGCAAATAGTTGCCCCCATAAAGCCATTTGATCATATATAACGGCATCATAACTATTTTTTTGATGAAAAAAATCAATTATAGGCATTATTTCTAATGTGCTTGTGAAAAATATTTTTTGTAGCTCAATAGTAACATCATGGGGCTCCATAGAAGTTATTGGTATAGATATATTGCTAAGAGAATGGCTATTGTAATCCACGAAAAATGCTCCAGATGTTTCTATATTTTTTTTAAAAGCTTTCGTATTAAAATAAGTGACCCTACACCCCTCCTGAATTAAAGCATTTATAAGTCTCAAGGTTGGAAATGTATGACCGCGCGAAGGTATTCCCAAAAAAAGAAGATGTAAAGAGGTTTTTTTTACCATAAGAATCTACCTAAACTCAGCAATCAACATACACCGATAGGAAGCATATCATTGCAGCGATTTCTATTGATAGTCTTATCTCTTCCCATTTAAGAACCTCTTTAATAACTCTAATATTATCATTTATAAATGGTTTCATAAGCCATCTTCTAAGCTTTAGACTTCTCTAACCATCGAGATAAAGGTTCTAAAAGACTGCGCCATAAATTAGAATAAACGACTCCTTGAGCGTCTCCCCCATTATGCAGTTGAACCGCTTTATGCAAAATCCAAAGATTGTTTAATGCTTGTTGCGCTTGTTCAACCTCTATTAAAAAGGGCAATTGTTTTACTTTATTAAGTTTTTCTTGCCATAATCGAATATAGTTTTCTAAATCTGATGTAATCTTCAATTGGAAGCACTCCGATAGCCCTTGTCGTAAAATGGATTCTGTTAATGCGCCACAGGTCCACATCCCAAAGTTAGCGGGGATTTTTTCGGGAATTTTGCAAGAGGGGCTATAATTGATCTGGCTCCAGCGCGTCACAATCGCAAAGCGATTTCGTCCAGATCTATTTGCAGCGCTACGATGCCATATGCGGGAATCAAAGACGATCGCATCTCCTGCTCGTACTGGCAAGGATATAAAGTTTTGTTGCCAATAGGGTGATAAATACATGTTATCAATAAAATCAGGCTGCCAGAAATCAACTGCTGGTTCAATTTCACTTAAATGACTGCCTGGCAATAATTGTAATACACCTCCTTCTAAAGTAACCTTATCTAAAGGTAACCATAATGAAAACTCATAAGGAGCCTCTTTTGAGTAAGCAATGTCTTGATGACAAGGCACAGGAGTATTAGCATATGCCGATTTACTGATGATACTAAATTTAGAGAGGTTAACTTCTTCTCCTATAAAGTCACTCGCGATTTGTTTGAGAGAAGTTTCTACCAACTGATCAATACTGGCGGTTATTGGGGAAGGATTTAGCCAGCGGCTAACATTGGTTAAATAGTCTTCTAGGGAGCAATTTAATTCGTTTGCACATTTTTTAATATCTATCATTATCCTTTGACAAACACTTTTAATTTGTTTTCTTGGGTAAACCTTGTTTAACACCCAAAAACCGTATTCTTGAAAGTACTTCTTAGCTGTTTTCATATAAAAATTTCTCAAATTGGTACTATCATTAGCAAACTTAACCAGGGTGTAATGGTAAAAATTTGCTGCAATTTTAAATGACCTTTAGCCAATAAATTCTCCCAATCAGCCAGAAATCGTAGTTTCCCTCCACTTTCAGCTAACATATTTAAATCTAACAAACTTCCATTCGGATGTTCTTTACTTAACAACATTTCAAATAAATATATTTTTCCATTACCAGACAATGCTTGACGGGCATTTGTTAAAATTTTTATCGCCTCCGGATCTGGCCAATAATGTAAAACTTTTGGTAAAAAGATAGCATCAGCCGTTTCAGGCCAGGGTTGAAGAACATTATGGGCTTTTAAATAATAGCGAGAAGCAATAGCGGGGTTTATATCAACTTGTTTTAAAACATATTCTTCGCCCAACAAAATAGCCGTTTGATGTAAGTTATTTTGCAAAAGTTTTTCTAGCCAGGTTTTAGCTGTCCGGCCCGCACCTATGATTTTTTGATGCGCTTGCCAATCGACAGGGATATTCAATGAAGAAAAATCTTCCGCTGCATATCCATCAATTGCCCGATGATAAAGAGATAATTTATCCTCGGGTGCAACAGCCTTAAATAATGGGTGAGATTGATTAGAGCCCGCGCGAATATGTTCTGATAAGCGCTTCCAGTTTTCTGCATTCACATCTGACCACATGATGGCAGCAGCGGCTAGAAACGCTTGTTGCTGAGGCGCAATCCACTTGCCTTTTTCTGTTAATTGCCAATTATCGTTTTGAAAATGGATTAAATCTAATTCCCAAAGCGCTCTTAACAGACGCTCTAAAGTGTTTGCGGGTAATTTTAATTTCAAAGCGATGTTTAAAGTTGTTCCTGGAAAAAAATCAAATAGCTGTAGGCGAACAGCAGTTGCAATGGTTTCCGTACGCCAAAAACCAACCATGTCAGCGGATAACTGTTGCCATGGTTTTTGTAATGCTGGACGGAGTTCAGCGATTTTCCTGCCTTGATTATCAATTGTCATTAAGGTGCCGTTTAATTTTTCTACCCGCGCAACGCCATTGTAAAAGGGCTCAATAGCAGCATAACGTTCTTTATAAAGAGATTGACCGGACTTATTGATATGAAACCAGCCCATTTCATCCTTAGCCCTTGCAAACCCTTTATGAAAAACCCCTAAATCTAAAAACCAGCGCCCGTGAGTCAAATTTCCTTGATAATCAATATGGGTATGTAGTCCTAGTTCGTTACAAACTACTGCACAATTTTCTTTAAAATCTCCGGTATAGCGGTATTGCTGTGAATAAACTGTTTGCCCTTGGCGATTAATATGGAAATAAAAGCCCGTTTTAGCTTTAACTGAGCACAACTCTTCTTGAAAATTACCACACCACAGATAACGTGCTGAATAAGCTGCCTTTCCTTGAAAGGTAATATGAAACCAACCTTCTTTATCTCTCACTGCTGCTAAACCATCATAAAAACCAAATGCTTCAGCAAACCGATTGGAATAAGCTGGTAAACCTTGAATATCGATATGAAAAGCAAGAGTGTCTTCTCTAACAGGAGCCAACCCAGGTCAATGATACCTCATCACCTGGCTATAACGTTGCGTATACAAAGGTTTATCCCCTAATAAATGAAAAGTTTCACAAGGAGATATGACAATATCTTGCCAATCAATCTTGTTCATAATACTTCCAATGCCAGTGGTTTTTGAACGCTATCATCTACAGATGATACTGCTTTTCGCATATTACATCCTTGACAAACTTGATGGTGCATATAATTTTTGCAAAGTGCTTGATATTCAGGACTATGCCAAATTTCCGCTAGAGTTTTATTCGCTAGACTGCCAAAATCTCCTAATTTGCGCCGCTCTTTATCGGGTGCACAACAAGGACTAAAGCGTCCATCAGTGGCAATCCACGCTTCTTTGCCTAAAAATGGGCATTCTCCTCCTGGAATTAAATCTTGATCGGCGTTATCCTCTAACAAATAGATATTTTCGAGTTTAATGGCTTTGCCGTTTGCTAACCGCTTGGTATTAGCTATCGCTTGTGCTTGAATAACCGCTTGATTCCAACGCCTAATCGCTTCTTTATTTCTGCGCATGGATAACGATTGAATTTCATCAAAATGCGCCCATAAATGATGTCCTTTAATACGGTCCACTCCTAACTGAATTCCCAATTCTACGATATCCGCAAGTTCATGAGCATTGGTTTCTAGAAAAGTAAGTTGTAAAGTCACTTGACAATAATGATCATTTAGTTGGAATAATTCATCTCGAATAGCAATAAATCTTTGGACATTATTAAGGACTTTTTCCCATTGAGTTCCCAACATAATTTTCTCTTGGGTTGTTTTGCTGGCACCGTTCCAAGAAATTTTAACATCAGAAGCGACAGGAACAATTAATCTCGCCCAAGCCTCCACTCCCTTACGTGGGAAAGTACCGTTGGTGGTGAGATTTAATTGTATATGGTGATGTTGGCATAGCTCAAGAATTTCTTCGAAATGTTTATAAATTAAGGGTTCACCCATGGTGGACGGAATGATCTCACGCAAAGGGGTTCCTTTAGCTTCGGATAATATCCGCTTAATCAAATCAACGTCCATACGCCTTCTAGGTATGCCATGAGCAATTCTATCTTGTTGAGTTGTACTATAAGGCGAGTGATCTTCACACATGATACAACTCAAATTACAATCATCTGGATTGGTATCAAAGGTAATACGCCAAGGTCCTGGCCGGGTTTCCATATCACTTCCTCCTTTACAAACCATAACCAGATTAATGTAATAAACTCTGGTAAATACGTTCTATCTCTGAAATATGTGAAGCTATATTTAGAATATCTCCATTTTGTGATGGTAAATATCCTCGATCTCCTAATTTCCAAGCGAATTCAGGACTATCTGCTAAACGTTGCATTTGACAAGCCAAATCAGGAATGTGGCGATGCTCAAATAACAAACCATTTTTTTCATGTTGTACATATTCTGCCATGCCACCGACATTCGCTGTAATAACAGGGATCCTCATTTGTAAGGCTTCGTGAATAACTAAAGGTGAATTTTCAACCCAAATAGATGGCACAACAATACAATCGACATGATTAAATACATTATTCACAATATCTTCGTTCCGATATTCTGAAACCCATTCAATCCGTTGTTGTCTTTCTAAAGGTAGAGACCAGGCAATAGAATGTAATGCATCAGTGTTTTGGGATCTAGGTCTTCCCCAGATGCGAAGTTTTTT
>CADEGZ010000012.1:24242-28934 GCA_902827015.1 uncultured Pseudomonadota bacterium | reverse complement strand
ATAATTTCTCCCACTGTTGTTTTATTTGAATTTCTTCACTATTTAAAGGTCGTTCCCCCGGCCATCCTAATATTGACAATAAGTTCACTATAGTTTTTTTCCACTGTGTGGCAGATCGTTTTTCTTGAAGAATGGCCCGCATTTCAAGAAATTTTTGTAAATTTTTGAGCCACAATGCATCCTTTGCTATTGCATGATGACTCATCATATGTTTTATTCTCTTAATAAGTTCTTCAGAGTAAAATTCCCGCGCTTTAAACTCCCGGATCAAAATGTCTACAATGGCTTTAGAAACCATTTGAGAAATACCTTGTTCAAAAAAAGGCGAACGCAACCATCGACTTAATTTCTCTAAAGATATTTCATCTAATAAAAGACTTAGTGCCAATAAAGCTGCTTCAATTAAAGGATAATGTTCTAAAGACAAGGGCGCAGAAATATTAAAAGGCATTAAACAAATTTCTTCAAATACACGCACAACCAAAGAACGTTGTTGTTCTAATTGTGGAACAACAATCCCAATAAAGCAATTAGGTGTTTTTTTCGCCCACTGATTTGCCATTCTGGCTGCCAATCTTAACTCCTCTTCGCTATCTTTTGCTGCCAACCGATTTACTTGCCCATCCTGTTCTAAACCTAAGGAAAGAAATTGAATAGTGGAACCAATTCTTTGTGCACTATTTAGAAACGTCTTTAATTGCGGTGTCAGTTCTTCAAATCCGATCAAAATAATTTCTTGAGGCAATTGTAAGTAGCTTTTATGAACTGCATCGAGTAAATAATCTAGCGTACTTGCAGAGTCTATCCAATGCCTACGACGGCATTCACTTTGATATTCACGAGCCCAATCTTGATAAACAAGACTGTCTTCTGTTGCACCTATTTCATCCATAATGTTATGTGGGATCTGCCATTGCTTCGATATAACCCAGGCATCCCGAGCTAAACGAGCAATACCCGTTGTTTTTAATAACGACTGCCCAACGATAGATTGTGTAACAATTCTTTCCCAAGTAATCTCTTCTTCACGCAAAGAAAGACAATAAGGATAATCTGGCATTTTTTGAAAAAGTTGTAGGTATAACTGCTCTAACCAAATATTCAAAGGTAATACATCGGTGTGACCTTTACTTTGTAAAAAAGCTGCCATTCGCCTGTTGGGCGTTAACTTCATGCATTTTCTTCCGCTTGAAAAGATCTTTGAACAACAACATCTTCTAATTCTTCAACTTGTTCTTTTAAAGCAGTACGACCCGTTAGACTACGAACCAGTGCCCCCATTGTTAAACCTTGTACCATAATAGAAAACAAAACAACCGCATAGGTAATAGCAACAATAAAATCACGGGATTCCCCAGGAGGCAACGTTAATGCTAAGGCAATTGAGATACCACCTCTTAAGCCACCCCATGTCATAATTAAAACAACACTTGGGCTAAATTTACGGAATAAGGATACCCAGGCAACGGGGATCATAACACTGATCCAACGCGCTGCAATTGTAATAACAATGGCACCTGCCGCTGCTAATGCCGTGTCTAGGGTAAAATTCAAACTTAAAAACTCAAGACCTATTGCTACAAATAAAATTGCATTTAAAAGCTCATCTAATAATTCCCAAAACTGATCTAAGCGGTGGAGTGTTTCTTTAGTCATATTTCCGTTTTGAAGAAAACCTCCAACAGAAAGTCCGGCAACTGCCATACAAACAGGTGCTGATACTTGCATAATAGAATGGGCAAAAGCATGTCCTCCCGCGACCATCCCCAATGTTAAAGTAATTGCCACCTCAGCATTATCAATGGTGCGTAGTAAGCGTGCTGCAAGCCATCCCATCACAAAACCTAGCAAAATACCACCAATACCCTGCTGTATGAAAAATACGGTCGTACCCTGAATGGTCCAGGTATTTTCGGCACCGGTAGCAAATCCGGCTAGGACTATAAATAAAACGATACCCATGCCATCATTAAATAAAGCCTCACCTGCAATTTTCATCTCTAATCCTTTAGGTGCTTTAACCGTTTTTAAAATACCTAAAGTGGTAATTGGATCGGTCGGTGAGATAAGTGCACCAAACACTAAGCAATATGCTAATGGAACCTGAATGCCTAAAAACTGCGTTAACCCATAAGTACCAAAGCCCACAATAAAAGTGGATAAAATAACACTCACGGTTGCTAACAAGGCGACGATAATCTTATGCTTGGCAAGACCTATTGTGTTTACACGTAAAGATGCGGCAAATAATAGAAAGCCCAACATGCCATGCAAAAAAGTTTCGTTAAAACCAATACCATTCAACAAATTTGTCGCAAAATTTTCAACATCCCAGCCACACTTGCCGCTGATAGCAATTAAAAATGATAAAACAAGGGTAATGAGCGTGAGACCTATTGATTTTGGAAGCTTCACGTACCGATAATTGATATAACTCGCGACAGCTGTAAGAGACATCAAAATCCCTACAACTTCTTCTGCGCGCATACACACTCCCGAAGAAAACACGGATAATTAAAAAAGAAAGTTATTACTCTCTTTACTGTAACAAAAATCTTCCTGAAATTAAATGAATAAATCGTTATACCTGTCAGTGTATCCTATTATTTCTTATACTGATTTAATAGAATGGCACTGCAATTTAGCGGAGTTAGTTTTTTGTCTAAAATATTTGGTCAATTACCCACACCAAACTATGGGCTTGTGGGCCATAGAGGTGCTGCTGGTCTTGTACCAGAAAATACGCTTTGTGGGTTTATCAAAGCAGCTGCTTTAGGCCTAAACTGGGTAGAATTTGATATTCAACTCTGTGCTTCCGGTGAATGGATCGTCATTCATGATGAAACGCTTGAACGCACTACAAATGGGCAGGGTCGAATTGCTGAAACACCCTATGAAGTCATTAAAAATTTAGATGCAGGATCCTGGTTTCACCCTAAATTTAAAAATGAACACATTCCCCGACTTCAAGAGGTATTGTCTTGTTTGGCTGATTTAAAAATACATCCTAATATTGAAATTAAAACTTTTCATAAGAATAAAAAACAAAAAATGCAAAGTTTTTTAATACAATTGCAATCAGCATGGCCAAATTCTCTACCTCCCCCTCTAATTTCGAGTTTTGATTTAGAATTATTAATAATTTTAAGATCCTTGGCCCCCGATCTTCCTTTAGGTTATTTACAAGATCATTTAACCCACGTTAGCATCCAGGACACCATAGAAAATGGTTTTAATAGTCTTCACTGTCATCACAATACTTTCAAAACAGCAGATTTTTTATATGCGACACAACAAGGAATACCACTTTTAGCTTATACTGTTAACGAGCCGCACTTTATTCAAATGCTCTTACAAGCAGGAATAACAGCGGTATTCAGCGATATGACTTGTTTTGCACCTAACTGAAATCATTGAAAGTTTTGCTGCAACAAGCTATTGTTAAAACTTGATGGGCTCGTCTGATTTTTAAGTGATAGTTTTATGATCACACTCAATGCTATCGAAAAAGCGTACAAAAAAGGTAACACTATTGTACATGCGCTTAAGGAAATTACCCTCAATATTGAGCAGGGAGAAATATTTGGCATTATTGGCCGTGAAGGTGCAGGAAAAAGCGCTTTGATCCGCTGTATTAACCTACTTGAACCTCCCTCACGTGGTAATGTAATAGTTGATAGTTGTGACTTAACTATCTTGTCCACCGAAGGACTTAGGCGAATTCGCCGTAGCATCGGTATGATATTTCAACATGCTAATTTAATGAGTTCCCGCACTGTCTTCGAAAATGTAGCGCTACCTCTGGAACTTGCAGGGACCCCAAGGGATCACCTCGAAAAAACCGTCCGGCAAATGCTTAATTTAAGTGGTCTAGCTGATAAATCAGAAGCTTATCCCAACGAATTAAATTCATTACAAAAACAAAAAGTTGCTATTGCAAGAGCTTTAGCAAACCGACCAAAAGTATTACTTTGTGAAGAAGCAACTGCCTCTTTTGATGCAAAGACAAAACAATCCTTGCTCCAGTTATTACGTGATATCAATGAACAATTAAATTTAACAATTGTGCTGATCACCCATGAAATAGAAGTTATTAAATCCATTTGCAACCGAGTTGCGGTTTTACATCAAGGTGAAATTATCGAACAGGGAACGGCTTTAGATTTCTTCATTAGACCACAATCAGAAATTTCTAAAGAATTTATCAGGGTGGCGACTCGCCAAGACATGCCTATTGCACTAAGAAATCGTCTACGCTCACACCCTGTCGAACACAGTAACCCTATATTACGCATTTCTTTTATACATTCATCTCATCAGGAACCTTTTATCGCCGACGTTATTCAGCAATTCAACTTAAATATTAATATTATACAAGCCCATTTAGAAACCATTCAGGGAGAAACTGTGGGGATTATGGTGGTTGAAATGAGTGGCGATAATGAAGAAATTAAAAGTGCCATCTATGCTTTAGAAAACAAAGAACTTCAAGTTGAGGTACTCGGATATGCTCCACGATTTACTTAATGCCCTAGAAGAAACACTATTTATGGTCTTTTCTGCTGGCCTACTAACTTGGATAATAGGTTTGCCAATGGGAGCCCTACTTGCAGTGACTGGCCCTGGTAAATTTTTAGAAAACTCTTTAATTCATAAGCCATTGCATTTTATAATTCGCACTACCCGTTCAAT
>CADEGZ010000012.1:0-24232 GCA_902827015.1 uncultured Pseudomonadota bacterium | reverse complement strand
CCGTTCAATACCTTATATCGCCTTTATGGTTTCTATTATTCCTTTTACTCGCTTCGTTGCCGGCTCTGTAGAAGGCAGTATTGCAGCTGTTATCCCATTAACCTTAGCTTCTATACCTTATTTTGCACAATTAAGCGAAAAGGCCATTAGTAAAATACAACCGGGCTTAATTGAAGCAGCTCTTGCTATTGGCGCATCTCCCCTACAAATTATTTACAAAGTATTAATTCCAGAAGCATTACCTAATATTATTAGCGCATTAACAAGTACACTTATTCATCTTATTGGTTATTCAACCATTGCAGGTGCATTGGGCAGCGGTGGGCTCGGTAACTTAATTATCCATAAAGGTTACCAATCTTTCCATACCGATTACGTTGTCGCGACAGTAATCAGTTTAATTGCGCTAGTACAAACTATTCAAATTTGTGGCGATTATATTGCAAATGGAAGCGCACATAAAAATAGCAATGCTTAGCCTATTATACCCTTGCGAAGGGCATAAACAGTGATTATTCAAGGTATTATAACTTCAACACCCGCTTTAATTGCACTCACTATCTTCCTTTTAGCTTATTTACTCGTTTTACTTGAAGAATTCACCCAACTTAGAAAATCAAAACCTCTCGTACTTGCCTCCGGTATTATCTGGATAATTGTTGCCATTGTCGCACATAATAAAAATCTACTTCCTCAAGTTAACAACGCCATTCGTCACAATTTAATGGATTATGCAGAACTCTTATTATTTATTGTGGTGGCTATTACATACATCAATGTCTTGAGCGAAAGAAAAGTCTTTGAAGCATTACGCTATTGGCTAACAAAACATGATTTCTCATTCAGACAATTATTTTGGATCACAGGCATTTTAACTTTTATTATTTCAGCAATTGCAGATAATCTTACCACAGCGCTTGCTATGTCGGCAGTAATACTCGCGGTGGGCAAAGAAAATCCCCGTTTTATAGGGATTGCTTGTGTCAACTTAGTCGTTGCTGCTAATGCAGGAGGTGCTTTCAGCCCATTTGGAGATATCACCACTTTAATGGTATGGCAAGCAGGTATTATTCCTTTAATTGGATTTTTCAAATTAGTGGTTCCCTCTCTTATTAATTTTTTAATTCCAGCAATTTGCATGCATTCTGCAATTCCTAAAAGCCGACCTCACCCCCCTCAAGAGATTACTGTTCTCTCAGAAGGTGGTAAACGCGTTATTTTATTATTCATTCTAACAATTCTAACTACTGTGGGTTTACAACATTATCTTCAACTACCGCCGGTTATTGGCATGATGATAGGCTTAGCTTATTTACAATTTTTTGCTTATTACACTAAATACCGAGAAGATATCCCAACTCTTGAAATTTTCCCTGCAATTAAAGAACTCGACTGGGATACTTTATTATTCTTTTATGGAGTCATTATGGCTATTGGAGGACTGAGTGTTTTAGGATACCTAGAAATTTTATCTAACGCGCTTTATACCAACTGGGCTGAGCTATCGCCTGCTTATCAACACGCCCCTGGAAATATACTGATTGGTATTTTATCTGCCATCGTCGACAATATTCCGCTGATGTTCGCTGTAATTACCATACACCCTACAATGTCCGAAGGACAATGGCTATTACTGACTTTAACAGCGGGTGTTGGGGGTAGTTTACTTTCTATTGGTTCAGCCGCCGGCGTGAGTGTAATGGGGCAAGCTCGCAATGTTTATACTTTCTTTACACATTTAAAATGGAGTTGGGCCATTGCTTTAGGATATATTGCCAGCATTCTTTGCCATTTATGGTGGAATGCTGCATCATTTTAAAGTTTATAGAATAGAAACGTAGTTAATATAACCTATTAACTTTTAGGAGCAAGCTTATGAGTGCATCTTTATCCACCCCATTACTTGACATTTTAAGAAGAAGAGCCGCAACGCAATCTATCTTAGATCGCTATTCTGCTCAATCTGCAGAAGAAGCTTTGGTAAAGGCTGCGCAAAATGCAGATTTAATCAATATCACCACTTTATTTAAGAATACTGCTTTAAACATACATAGTACATATAACGGCCTAACTGCAATCCAAGCAGCTATGCTAAACACAAATTATGCACTTAGGGATCCTGTGGTTTCATATTTGCTATCTAAAGGTGCAAACCCCATTAATACTACTAACAATGGACAAACAGCTCTATATTCCTTAAAAGCGAGTGAACATCCAACGACTTCAAGTACCTCTGCCTCAGCTGCAGCAGCAATGAGTGCCAGCAATACCACTAATAATAGTAATTTAAAAAGAGAAATGTATTTAGCCATATATCACAGCATTTTAAATGTTATAAATGATCCCTCCATAAGACAAAAATCTTTTGAATTTATATTTACTGCAACGCAAGGAACAGAAGAAGACCAATTATGCCATTCGGGTTCCATCTTGGTAAATAATATAGATGCTGAAACACTAGAAGCACGCCTATTTTCTGCTTATCAGGATTGCGAAACGAACTATAGGGATTTTTTAGTACTAGCATCAAGCTGCACAAGTCGTGGTCAACCGATAACTGTAAAAATTACATTAACTTTAGAGGAAAAAGAATATGCAATGGACTCATTAACAGATCTATCAGAGTGTATAAGAACTATCCAAGAGGAGCAAGCACACTCAAAGAGAGACCACAATAGTATATCCCGACCATAATCATTATTGGTGGAGTGATATATGATGAAGAATGAAGACACGCATATCATCAAAGAATTCCCGGAGACAGCGCAAAAATTTATTGGGTATTTTTTCAATCCGTATCGTATATACTTTATAGCATTATTTTTTGTTATACTTTTCGTTTCATTATATAGCACCTTACAACCCTATGTTCTAAAAAAAATCATTGATGCTTCTATCCCTCTGCTCGGTAAAGAAGGTTTAATTAAAGCAACACTTTTCCCCGCGCTAATATTAATTGCCTTGACAATAATTAATAATTTTGCGTGGCGATTGAATAATTATGTTATTTTAAAAAGTGTCCCCAAGCTAAAATCCGACATCATTAGCCAAACTTCAGATTATATACATGGAAATTCTTTTAAATTTTTTCAGGACAATTTAAGCGGTGCCATTAGCAACAGAATTGTCGATTTAGCAAATAATACAGATAATTTAATTATGACACTAAGAGAACTCTTATTGCGTCTTTTTATTTTGATAAGTGCCATTTTCATTGCTGCGCTTGTAAGTCCATTATTTTTCTTTGTTTTTCTAATTTGGACTTTATCTGTAATAGGTATGGCCACCTATTTCAATAAAAAAATAGAGCCCCTTTCAAACATTTTTGCTGAGGCTCGCAGCCATGCTGTTGGAAACGTAGTAGACAGTTTTGTAAACGCTATCAACGTTATTCTGTTTTCAGGAAAAAAATTCGAGAAAAAATATCTAGAAATATCTTTAGATGAAATGGTAAAAAAGGATATTACTTTACAAAAAAGGTTAATGAAATATGCAACAGTGATGAGTGTAATGACTATACTCATTGAAATTTTTACCATTTTCCCACTGATTTATTTAGGCTCAAAAGGAGTGCTTACTGTAGGAGATTTCGCTCTTATTTTCATACTATCGCATAATATAATAGAACAAGTGTGGAGTATTACTGAGGTTTATTTTAGATTTTCAGAACAATTAGGCGTTTTTAATCAAGCAATCAAATTTTTATCGCAAAAGCCTGATATTGTGGATGCCTCTAATGCTATACTATTTAAAATTAAAAATGGCACAATAGTCTTTTCTTGCGTTAATTTTTCTTACACGGCATCTCAAAGATTATTTATAGACAAAACACTGATCATCAATGGTGGCGAAAAGGTAGGTTTAGTTGGCTACTCTGGCAGTGGTAAAAGTACCTTTGTAAATCTAATCACACGAATGTTTGACGTTCAAAAAGGGAGTATCTTAATCGATGATCAAGCTATTCAGTCTGTTACCTTGGAAAGTTTAAGAAAAAATATTGGCTTCATACCTCAAGACCCCACCTTATTTCATCGCAGTATCATGGATAATATTCGATATGGGAAATTTGATGCGAGCGATGAAGAAGTAATCGAGGCTTCGAAGCTTGCACATGTACATGAATTTGTCATACAATTACCCAATGGGTATCAAACGTTTGTAGGTGAACGTGGTGTAAAGCTATCCGGTGGACAACGACAACGCGTTGCCATAGCAAGAGCCATACTCAAGAATGCACCCATATTGATTCTGGATGAAGCTACCAGCGCATTAGATTCGATGACAGAATCTTTAATTCAAGAATCATTGCAAATTGCCATGAAAAACAAAACAGTAATAGTAATAGCCCATAGACTTTCTACAATTAAATCCCTAAATAGAATTCTCGTTTTTGACAATGGTCATGTAGTAGAAGAAGGTTCTCATCAGTATTTATTAGAAAAAGGTATAATTTACCCTCAGTTATGGAATTTACAACAGGGATTTTTGTCAGTCAAAGATTTCTAATGGGGTCTAACTTCTGGTTGCCACACCCAGAGATTTTTTGACGCTCCCCTCCCCACCACTTAAAAAAACGAATTTCGCACCAGGGATTATAATACTTAACTGTGTAAATACATAACCTCTATGCCTCTCAAAAAATAAATTTAATTTTTAATTCCTTCTTGCAATTTGGCAAGCCTTTCTGCATGGATCCGACATTCTTCTTCGCTGGCTCGTATTACCAATAATGGCGCATGATTTCGTCGTACTTTTTTAATTTTTACTTTCACCTTTGAAGCTTCAATGGGATTAGGAACTGTCCCTAACAAGGTCATACTGGTCTGACCCGCTGTCATTGCCAAATAGACTTTGGCAAGCAATTCAGCATCTAATAAAGCACCATGATATTCACGATGTGAATTATCGACATTATAACGCTTACATAAAACATCTAAATTATTGCGTTGCCCTGGATGCAAATTTCTGGCAACCACTAATGTATCAATAACATTTAAATAATTTTCTAAAGGACTCCACGGATGATTAATCATTGATAATTCATGATTTAAAAAACCCAAATCGAAAGGTGCATTATGAATAATCAATTCTGTGTTTGGATGCTGTAAAAATTCCAAAAATTGATGAGCAATTTGTGAAAACTTTGGCTTATCACTTAAAAACCCTGTGGTAAGACCTGTTATTGCAGCAGCTTCTTTTTCTATTTCGCGTTCTGGATTGATATAAGCATGAAACTTACGACCGGTTAAACGACGGTTAACCATTTCAAGACAACCAATTTCGGTTAAACGATGCCCTTTAGTAGGATCTAAACCTGTTGTTTCTGTGTCTAATACAACTTGTCGCATACTAACCCTTATTTACCGTGATCTTAACAATTTATCAATAGCTGCCCTTGCTAATGCATCTACTTTATCATTTTCTGGATGATTACTGTGCCCTTTTACCCAATGCCATTCCACCTGATGTTTAGAAGCTGCTTTAATTAATTGTTGCCAAAGTTCTTGATTTTTAACCGGCTTTCCTCCTGCATTCTTCCAAGAACGCACTTGCCAACGATGGACCCATTGCGTAATACCCTGTCTAACATACTCAGAATCGGTATAGATCAGCACTTGGCATGGCCGACTTAAAGCATTTAACCCTTGAATAGCGGCCATTAACTCCATCTGATTATTGGTAGTATTAAGTTCAGAACCTGATAATACTTTTTCAACGCCACGGTAACGCAACAAAACTCCCCATCCCCCTGGGCCTGGATTTCCACTACACGCACCATCTACATATATTTCAATTTTGTCGTTCATAAATACCTCTACTAAGTCGCAATCATAGCACTTCCATGGCAAATATTGGCCCAGAGGTTAGACTTAAAAATAGCAATAGTCGTTTTAGGGATCCATGCCGTGTTATTCAATCTCGATTTCAATTTAAGTGAGACAGCAAACCTTGTTCGTGACACTGTTCAACAATTCGCACGCCAAGAAATTGCACCTCGCGCCATGGAAATTGACAAAACCAATCAATTCCCTGCCGACCTTTGGCAAAAAATGGGGGCTCTCGGATTGCTTGGCATTACGGTGGAAGAAACGTATGGTGGTTCTAACTTAGGTTACTTAGAACATGTGATTGCTATGGAGGAAATCAGCCGCGCTTCTGCTGCTGTTGGCTTAAGTTATGGCGCACACTCAAATCTTTGCGTAAATCAAATTCGACGACATGGAACAGTGATACAGAAAAAACATTATCTACCAAAACTGATCCGAGGTGAACAAATAGGCGCATTGGCTATTAGTGAAACCAGTGCAGGTTCAGATGCCGTTAGTATGCGCCTTAGTGCGAAAAAAGTAGGAACGCACTACATTTTAAATGGCACAAAAATGTGGATCACCAATGGTCCTGACGCAGATATTGTGATTGTATATGCCAAAACCAATGCTAAAGCAAATTCCCGAGGCATTACTACTTTCATTATTGAAAAAGGAACTCCTGGTTTTTTTGCTTCCCCCAAATTAGACAAATTGGGTATGCGAGGCTCCAACACCTGTGAATTGGTATTCGAGAATTGTAAAGTTCCAGAACAAAATATTCTAGGATCGGAAAACCAAGGTATTGAAATACTCATGAATGGGCTTAATTACGAAAGGGTTATCTTGAGCGCAGGCCCGGTAGGTATTATGCAAGCTTGCCTAGATGTGGTATTACCTTATGTACAACACCGCAAACAATTTGGAAAAGCAATTGGAGAATTTCAACTCATACAAAGCAAACTTGCCAACATGTATAGTACATTAATGGCCTGCCGTGCTTATCTCTATACAGTTGCAAAAAATTGTGATAAAGGCGAGATCAGTAACAAAGATGCTGCAAGTATCATTTTATATACTGCAGAAAACGCCACTCAAATGGCATTGGAAGCCATACAATGTCTTGGCGCCAACGGTTACATAAATGAATACCCACCTGGCCGATTATTACGAGACGCTAAGCTTTACGAAATTGGTGCTGGCACTTCAGAGATCCGACGTATGTTAATTGGACGAGAATTGTTTAAAGGAACCATTTAAAAAGAAGGAACTTATGAAAGAAAAAGAGGCAAATCCAGTGGTGATTGTGGGATCAGCAAGAACACCTATTGGCAGTTTTCAAGGTGTTTTCAAAACTCTCACCGCACCTGCTTTAGGTGCTATCGCTATAGAAGCGGCTATTAAACGTGCAAGGCTAGAACCGAAAGACATTGAAGAAGTATTAATGGGTTGCGTGCTTTCTGCAGGTCTCGGACAAGCCCCCGCAAGACAAGCCGCTTTAAAAGCAGATCTTCCTAAAACAACGAATTGTACCACCATCAATAAATTATGCGGATCTGGGATGAAAGCTATTATGTTGGCATATGATTCACTACGTGCCAACGCCAATAAAATTATGATAGCCGGTGGCATGGAAAGCATGACAAACGCCCCTTACCTCTTGGATAAAGCTCGGCAAGGTTATCGCATGGGCCATGGACAAATTAAAGATCACCTGTTTTTAGATGGACTGGAAGATGCCTATGAAACAGGAAAATTAATGGGTGTTTTTGCCGATAGAACCGCCGAAAAATACCATTTTTCTAGAAAAGAACAAGATGAATATGCATTTAATTCCTTAGGGAGAGCTTTGGATGCCACCAAAAAGCGCTATTTTTTAACCGACTTGGAAATTGTTCCCACAGCAATCCTTTTACCCAAAAACCAATCTATCCATATTGAACAAGATGAACAACCACTTCGCGCTGATCCTAAAAAAATTCCTTTACTAAAACCTGCTTTTCATGAAAATGGAACTGTTACCGCCGCAAATTCTAGTTCCATTTCAGATGGCGCAGCAGCCTTAGTACTAATGCCTTTAAATGAGGCAAAAAAACGAAATTTAACGCCATTGGCCAAAATTCTGGCACACACATCTCATGCCGAAGAGCCTCAGTGGTTTACAACAGCACCAATTGGTGCTATCCAAAAACTACTTAAAAAATTGGATTGGTCGGCCGATACACCTGATCTATATGAAATTAACGAAGCATTTTCAGTTGTTACAATGGCTACCATGAAAGAGCTAAACATACCTTACTATAAAGTAAATGTTCATGGAGGCGCCTGTGCATTGGGGCATCCCATTGGCGCGTCAGGAGCACGCATTATTACTACCTTATTAGGCACACTAAAACAACATAATAAACAGCGTGGTGTTGCTGCTCTATGTATCGGTGGCGGAGAAGCTACCGCTATTGCACTTGAAATAATGGAAAATTAAATGTCTATTCTACAATCAAAAGTTAAAACCAACCACCCTGATTTTCAACGCTATAGCAAAATCATGGAACAACGCGTTCTAGAGTTTAAAGAGAAAATGGCAGAAATTAAAAAAAATAGCCATAAACCCAATACTCAACATCAAGAACCAGGTAAATATTTAATACGAGAAACTCTCCAAAAACTTTTAGATCCCGGCTCATTTTTTCTTGAACTTTCACCATTAGCTGCTTACCAAATGTATCATGAAGACATTCGTTCGGCTGCACTTATTACCGGCATTGGTTGGGTATCTGGTGTAGAATGTATGATCATCGCCAATGACGTCACTGTTAAAGGCGGCACTTACTACCCCATGACTGTAAAAAAACATTTAAGAGCTCAAACCATTGCAAGAGAAAATCGCTTGCCTTGTATCTATTTAGTCGATTCTGGTGGTGCAAATCTTCCTTATCAAGACGAGGTTTTCCCTGATCAAAATCATTTTGGGAGAATATTTTATAACCAAGCTCAAATGTCTGCTTTAGGTATCCCTCAAATTGCCGTTGTCTTAGGTTCCTGCACTGCTGGTGGTGCTTATGTTCCTGCGATGGCCGACGAAAATATTATGGTGAAAAATGCAGCTACAATTTTCTTGGCGGGACCACCCTTGGTAAAAGCCGCAACCGCCGAAGAAGTAAGTGCAGAACAGTTGGGGGGTGCAGACATACATTGCAAAGTTTCTGGTGTAGCAGATCATTACGCCTTAAACGATACTGAAGCCTTACAACTGGCAAGAGAAGCGGTACGTCGTATTGCACGACAAAAGAAAAATATTTTGCAAATTGCCTCCCCCCAGCCGCCTTTATATTCTCTAGAAGAAATTTATGGAATTATCCCTGATGATCCCCGAAAACCTTTCGAAGTGCGTGAGATTATTGCTCGTATTGTAGATGGCTCTGAATTACACGAATTCAAGCCCCTTTATGGAAAAACCTTGGTTTGTGGTTTTGCACACCTTGAAGGTTATCCTGTGGGTATTATTGCCAACAATGGGATCCTTTTTAGCGAATCTGCTCTTAAGGGCACACACTTTATTGAACTGTGTTGCCAAACAAAAACTCCTCTTTTATTTTTGCAGAATATAACAGGATTTATGGTGGGCAGTCATGTGGAAGCAGAAGGTATTGTTAAACATGGTGCTAAAATGGTTATGGCTGTTGCTTGCGCAAAAGTACCTAAAATAACCCTTATTATTGGCAACAGTTTTGGTGCCGGGAATTACGCCATGAGTGGACGCGCCTACCAACCACGCTTTTTATGGACGTGGCCAAATGCAAGAATTGGTGTTATGGGCGGTGAACAAGCAGCAAATGTGATGAGCGATATTCAACGCGCCAAATACAAAAAACAACACAAAACCTGGAGTGAAGAAGAGGAAAATATTTATAAACAAGCACTACAAAAAAAATATGAAACAGAAGAAAATGCTTATTATGCTAGCGCGAGATTATGGGATGACGGAATTATCGACCCCAAAGAAACTCGGAAAATCTTAGCAGCTTCTCTTTCAATAACTCTAAATGCCCCCATTAAAAAAACACGATTTGGTGTATTTCGCATGTAAACACAAAGGGTATATATAATTAAATTAATAGTGATGTTAAGTTATTAGCCAATAATTCTAAATGTGGCTCTTCAGACAAACGGTGATCGCCACCTTTAATTAATGTCACAATTACATCATTTGAATTTAAACATTCTGCTAATTTAACCGACTTATGCCAAGAAACGTCTGTATCGGAAAGACCATGTAACAAACGAACAGGACAATTCAGAGCTATAGGGGCTTGTAATATTCGATGAGTATGTCCTTCTGTAATCAAATTCTGCGTAATGGGATAAGGCTTATCACCATACTGAGAGGGAAGATAACATATACCATCTTTTTTTAAAGCCTGAACCTCTACAGATGATAAACGTTCAAAATCCTCAATAAAATCAGCTGCCGCGGCTATTCCAACCAGCCCTTGGATCTTATCCACTCTTCTTAGAGCGGCCAATACCATTAACCATGCCCCCATACTAGAGCCCACTAAAATCTGTGGCCCTTCTGTAAGCTCATCTAAAACCAATAAAGTATCTTCCAACCATCCACCAATGGTTCCTTCTTCTAACTTTCCTGCTGATGATCCATGACCAAAGTAATCAAATCGAACATATGCTCTACCCCATGCCCGACAACACGCTTCTAAATAAGTCGCTTTTGTTCCGGACATATCGGACATGAAACCACCCAAAAATACTACCCCTGGTGCTCTACCAGGCGTTTGGTAATAAGCGATCTTTCCGCGTTGGCTACTTAGTGTACGATACATTTACTTTTTTTTATCCTTCATCTAAAAGCCCTATAAGGAGGTGTTAAAAATACCGAGCGCGTTCCCGCCCATCCCCCAAAACCTACCAAGACCATACCTATAACAGGCATTAGCAATAAAACTTCGTAGTTTATTCTATAAGGTAAATCAAATACAGTTTGAGACAACCAGTATAATATGCCATTGGCACTAATACCCCCTATTGTACCTGCTAACAATCCTAACAATACAAATTCAGAAAGTAAAATCCATAACAATTGCCGTTGTCCTGCACCTAAGATCCGTAAAAGAATAGCTTCTTCACGACGTTCATCTAATGTTGAAATAATGGCAGCAAATAATAAAATAAAGCTGACCATCAACGTAAATCCCCAAAGATATTGTACCAAATCGGAAATAGTATCAAAAAAAGATTTCAATTGATTCACTATCATTTGGGTATCAATAACACTAACCATAGGAAAATTTTGCACTATTTTTTTAATAAAATTGATTTTTTCTGGCGGCAAATAAAAACTGGTTATATAGGTCCTTGATAAATTTTCCAATGTCTTCGGAGGAAATATCACATAAAAGTTGGGTTGAAAAGAATCCCATTCCACCGTCCTAATACTGGTAACAACAGCCGTTATTCTTTTTTCCGAAATTTGAAAATCTAACTTATCTCCTAATTTTATATTTAAGCGATCAGCAAATCCTCGCTCAACAGAAATAACACCTTTTCCATTATCCGACTCACTAAACCACTGGCCTTCTACAACACGATTGTCACTTTGTAATTTTTGAGACCAAGTTAAATTTAAAAGCCTAGTAAAAACACGCTGTTTCTCATTGGAAAGATCTATCTGCATTTTTACAGGTTCTTGATTTACTGATACTAATCGACCCATCATAACCGGATCTAAATGAACAGAATTTATAGATCCTTCTTGTAAAAATGCTTTAAAAGAAGCAAGCAATGTAGGTGGAATATTAACAACAAAATAATTAGGCGCTTGAAAGGGAATTTGATCTTTCCAGGTTCTTAATAAATCTGTGCGAACTAAAAATAAAGCGCCAATAAACGTTAATACCAAGGAAAATGCCAAGATTTGCAGAGCGTTTTCACGACCCCGACGTCTTATCCCTCCTAGATTTTGAAGTGGTATCAAAAACTGACCCACCCTCGAAACCCACTGTAATAAACCATAAATTACCCATAACCCAACACTACTGATGCCTAATGTCAGCAAAACCAAAATCCCTGTTAATTCCACATCGCGAGTTTGAAACATAATTAAAAAAGTAACCGCTAAAATAGCAAAAAGAAACACTAAACGATTACTTAAATTCGGTGGATCTAAATCTTTACGTAACACACGAAGAGGACTAATTTTTTGTAAACTCAGTAAAGGGGGTAAGGCAAACCCAAACAACAATACAAATACAGTACACAACCCAATAATTACAGGAATTGTTATTGCTAAGCCTGGCAGTTCAAAAAGCATTTCATTTAAAAATAAGGATTTTAGAGCATTGTAAATGCTTAAGCCCACAGAAATTCCCAATGCCCCCACTATTAAGCTTAACAGCAACAAATTACTTAAATAGCGTTTTAAAATCCACCAACCACTTGCTCCAAAACATCGTAAAATGGCAACACTATCAAATTGTTTTAGGCTAAATCTTCTTGCCACCATTGCAATGGCAACACCACTTAAGCTAACATTTACCAAAAATATCAATCCTAAATAACGATTGGTTCGTTGTAATGCAATATTTAAAACTGGACGGCTCTGCCTTGAATCGATTAATGTTTCTGTTGGAGTTAATTTCGGTGTAACCCAATTTTTAAATTGTTTTAAGTTTTCATCTTGCCCTGCTATAAGAAGTTTATAGGTTACTCGACTTCCGGGTTGTAAAATTTTAGTGGCGCCCAAATCTCCTTCATTTATCAATACCCGTGGGGCCATATTAATGCCCTCTAAAGTTCTATCCGGCGCATTCGTTAACACACGATCCACCTTAAAAAAAGCAGAGCCAATAATGACTTCATCGCCTATTTCAAGACCTAAAATAGGAAAAAGCCTTGCCTCTAGCCAAACTGTCCCCTTTTCTGGAATAGAAGAAGCAATCTCATCTTTAGCAAACAATTGAACTGCCGTACGCAGTTGGCCCCGTAAAGGATAATTTTTTCCAACGGCCTGAACTTCTGCCAACACCAATTCTTCATCGTACTTAGGCATCGCTCTTTTAAGTGCAGTTTTAGACACGTGCCTTGAAAATGATCCATCTGTCGTTTTGCGTGTCAACATGGTTAAAAAGTTTACAGTGGTGGTGGTTTTAAGTCCTAGATGATGGGTTTTTTTTACAATTTCTTCTTCAATCGGTTTTGGTGAAGTAATCACCCAATCACTGCCCAACAGAGAACCACTTGTATCTTCTAATCCTGCTTGTATACTTTCTGTTAAAAAAACCATTGAAGTAATACAAACCACTGCAATAAAAATAGCAAACGCAATTAACTGTAGTTCACCACTTTTCCAATTTCTTACTAAAAACTTCCAAGAGGGGTTTAAAGAATACTTCATGAAACTAATTGCCCACCTTCCAAATGCAGCATACGTTTACAACGTTTTCCAAGAAGTGGATCGTGTGTTACACAAACTAAAGTTGTATGATAGTGCTGATTCAATTCAAATAATAAATGAATAATATTGGTAGCCGTTTTTTGATCTAAATTACCTGTGGGTTCATCTGCAAATAAAATACGCGGACGAATCACAAATGCTCTTGCAATCGCTACCCGTTGTTGTTCTCCTCCAGACAATTGCTTAGGATAATGTTGTAATCGCTCTATTAACCCTACTTTTTCTAATAATTCTTTCGCTCTTTTATCTGGTTCCTTCATACCATGCAATTCTAAAGGTAACATAACATTTTCTAAAGCAGTTAGATTAGATAAAAGTTGAAAATTTTGAAATATAAACCCTATATTTTTGGCTCTCATTTTAGCACGTTGATCTTCATTCAAAGTATTTAAGTCTACTTTGTCTAAAACAACGCGGCCTTGTGTCGGCATATCCAACCCAGCCAGTAATCCAAGTAAGGTCGATTTTCCAGAACCCGACACACCGACAACAGCTAAAGATTCTCCTTGCTCGATATCCAAAGAAATATCTTGTAAAATGGTAAGCGAATGTGATCCAACAGCAACTTTTTTGGTTAGGTGTTCTGCACGAATGAACATATTTCGAATTTTGCTCCTATTCTCTTTGTTTAGTCTATCTTTCCCCATTTATGGGGAATCCACTATCTTAGTAGTGGGGGATAGCCTAAGTAACGCTCACGGAATTGAACTCAATCAAGGGTGGGTAAGTTTACTTAAAGAACGGCTTAAACAACAACATTTTCCCTATGAAGTTGTTAATATCAGTATGAGTGGTGATACCACAAATAATGGTATCGAAAAACTACCTCCTGCTCTTAAGCAATACCAACCAGCAATTGTCATTATAGCACTAGGTGCAAATGATGGTCTACGAGGTCTTCCTATAACGCTGATCCACAAAAATTTACAGACACTTGTGACACTTTCACAAAAAAGTCGGGCAAAAGTTTTATTAGTTGGTCTTCTGCTCCCTTTAAATTATGGCCCTATTTATTGCAAACAGTTTGAAGAAACCTATCAATCCATTAGCTTGCAATATCATCTTATTGAAGTTCCCTTTTTATTAAAAGATATTGCATTAAACCCTAACCTAATGCAATCAGACGGCCTACATCCCACTGCAAACGCGCAACCGTCAATCCTAGAAAACATTTGGCCTTATCTTAAAAAAATGTTAAAAAAATGAAAATAGGTTACACTAAAAAGAAAAAGCAGTAACGATATAAGATTGACCCAGGAAAATTCTTATGAAAGAAGATAAGCCTGTCGAACTGGAAATTGATAGAAATGTCGCTGTCCTCACTTTAAATCGCCCTCATGTGCTGAACGCCTTTAATGACACCAGTATCAACATATTGACTAAACATCTACAACATATTCAACAAGATAACAACATTGATGCTGTTGTTTTAAGAGGCAGCGGTAAACATTTTTCTGCAGGGGCAGACATCGAATGGATGCGCCGCACTATTGATTATTCGCAAGATCAAAACGAGCAAGACGCGCTTTCGTTTGCAAGCCTTTTGGATACTTTTCACCATCTAAATAAACCAACCATTACTGTGGTACAAGGCTCTGTCTTTGGAGGAGCCATTGGGTTTATCGCTTGTAGTGATATTACAATCGCTGCAATTGATACCACCTTTTGTTTTTCGGAAGTAAAGCTTGGTTTAATACCAGCCGTGATAAGCCCTTATGTTATTAAGGCCATTGGAATACGCAAAGCAATGCGTTATATGCTTACAGCAGAAACTTTTTCGGCTAAAACGGCTCATACAATCGGTTTAGTGCACGAAGTGGTTAAACAAGAAAATCTAGAAAAGGAACTTAAGAAATTTCTTACTTTACTACGCAATAATGGTCAAAAAGCATTACAATCACTTAAAAAATTGCTCCTAAACTTAACCGAAGATCCTCTAACGCCTCAAGCACAAATAACTTATACCGCGCACCTAATGGCCAAGATTCGGATCTCAAAAGAAGCACAAGAAGGGCTACTTGCTTTTTTAGAAAAAAGAACACCACGTTGGCAAGAACCTGAGAAAAATTTTAAGGACATTATGAATTTTCCTAAAGAAGTTAAAATTGTTGAAGTCGGACCACGAGACGGTCTACAAAATGAACCCATCATCATCCCTACCCCCTTAAAAATCGACTTAATCAATCAATTAGTACATACAGGATTAAATACCGTTGAAGTAACAAGCTTTGTTTCTCCCAAATGGATTCCCCAACTTTCCGATGGAGAAATGGTTTTTTCTAACATTAAAAAATATCCCCACGTTCATTATTCTGTTTTAGTACCTAATAAAACAGGTCTAGAGAGGGCTTTAAAAGTAGAGGCAAAAGATATAGCCATATTCTGTGCCGCTTCCGAAACCTTTTCACAAAAGAATACACGCTGCTCTATTGAAGAAAGTTTCGTTAAAAATCAAGAAGTCACTCAATTGGCAATTAATCATCACCTCACAGTGCGTGGCTATATCTCTTGCAGCCTAGGATGCCCTTATGAGGGAAAAATATCACCAAAGACTGTTGCCAAAATTGCCAGTCGACTTTTAGCCATAGGGTGTAGTGAAATCTCCATAGGCGATACTATTGGCATTGCAACACCTTACCAAGCCCAAAATTTAATCAAAATGATTGCACAAGATATTCCGGTAAAACAGCTTGCAATTCACTTTCATGACACATATGGCCAAGCTTTAGCCAATATCTACGCATGTTTGGAAGCCGGTGTTCGGATAATAGACAGTTCTATTTCAGGGTTGGGAGGCTGTCCTTATGCCAAAGGCGCTTCTGGAAACGTGGCAACAGAAGATGTTGTTTACATGCTGGAAGGATTGGGTATTAAAACCGGCATAGATTTAGAGGCGTTAGTTGCAGTAAGCAAATTTTGTACAAAAATAACGGGCCATTCTCCTCGCTCTAAAGTAGCACAAGCAAAACTGGGTATTTAATATGAGTGGATTTTATAAAGTTGTCGATAATTATGAAAAAGCATTAGCAGGTTTACAAGACAACATGACCATTATGGTGGGTGGATTCGGACTTTGTGGCATTCCAGAAGGATTGATCCAAAAAATTTACAATTCAGAAATCAAAAACCTCCGCTGTATTTCTAATAATGCAGGCATCGATGATTTTGGTCTTGGCCTATTACTAAAAAAACGCCAAATCAAAACGATGATTGCTTCTTACGTGGGTGAAAACGCTTTATTTGAAACATTATTTTTCAATAAAGAAATGGAAGTAATTCTTACCCCACAAGGAACATTGGCCGAAAAAATTCGCGCCGGTGGGGCTGGGATCCCTGCTTTTTATACTCCCACGGGTTTTGGTACCCTCATTGCCCAAGATAAAGAAGTTCGTGAGTTTAATGGACGACACTACATCTTAGAAGAAGCACTCACTGCCGATTTTTCTCTTATTAAGGCTTGGAAAGCCGATACTATGGGAAATCTTATTTACCGAAAGACCGCCATGAATTTTAACCCCATCATGGCAGCCGCAGGACGCATTACTATAGCCGAAGTAGAGGAAATTGTAGAACCTCAAGAATTAGACGCAAACTTCATTCATACTCCGGGTATTTATGTAGATCGCGTCATTAAAGGCACGTTTGAAAAACGCATTGAAAATAAAACCTTTCGCAGCAAGGAATAGGTATGCCACTGAATCGTGAACAAATTGCCAAACGCATTGCGCAAGAACTAAAAGATGGTTATTACGTTAATTTAGGAATTGGTATTCCTACATTGGTTGCAAATTATATTCCTAAAAACATTCAGGTTATCTTTCAATCAGAAAATGGTTTGCTCGGTGCCGGAGGATTTCCCACAGAAGCAGAAGTTGATCCTGATCTCATTAATGCCGGCAAACAAACCATTACCGCAATACCAGGAGCATGTTATTTTTCTTCAGCCGACAGTTTTGCAATGATCCGCGGCGGACATATTGATCTAACTATCTTAGGTGCATTAGAAGTGGATGAAGAGGGAAATATTGCATCTTGGATGATCCCCAACAAAATGCTTAAAGGAATGGGGGGAGCCATGGATTTAGTGGCCAGTGCTAAAAATATTATTGTTGCAATGCCCCATACCAATAAAGACGGACAATCAAAACTATTAAAACGCTGCCAACTGCCGCTCACAGGCGTGCGCTGTATTCATAAAGTTGTCACTGATTTAGCAGTTTTAGAAATAAAAGATGGCGCCTTTTATCTAAAAGAACGTGCACCAGATGTTAGCATTGATGCCATTCGCCAATTAACGAAAGGCCAACTCATTGTTGAAGGCGATATCTCTATCATTGAAATTTAGAAGGAAAAAAACTATGAATAGTCAATTAGCCAAACTCATTGGAGATCATATTGAATTACAAGATATTCGTAAGATAATTAAAGAAAGAGGTTATTTCGAAACTGAATTTAACTGTTCAAAAGACGGCTATAACATTACAATCACAAGAAATGATCGTGTCAGACAATATGTTGAGCCAAATCATAATAATAGCAACCTAGCCATAGCACTCACATGGATAAATGATTTTATGAATGATCTTGAATCTGGACAATTTGATTAACTACTTATTGAGTTTATTGTTAAGATCACTTAGTACCATTTTCACACTTCAAGCAAACATCAGATTCTGATAAATAAATATAACTTTCTAACTCGTCGTCCCAATACGCAACTACGCGTGATTTACCACAACAGCCACATTTTTCGTAAATTTCATCTTGAAGTTCTTCTCTATTTTCTACACTCTGCATTACACCCCCCCTTAAACATACACTCTATACAGACTCTAAATTGTAAAACTTTTTATTACCTAAACAGTAATCTACTTTATCAAATTTCTTTGTAAGCAATTGTCTATATCCTTCGTATTTCATTTAGAGCATATACACACATTTAAATTTTTAACGAACTTAATGAGAACTCACAAACAAATGACAAAGCTCATCCTCAAAAGCTTTAAGTTTTTCTCTACCCTCTATAACATGATCTATCATAATAACAAAAATGAGATTTTTATTCGTTTGGGTTCTTAGATAACCTGCCAGCGCGGAAATATTCACCATGCTACCAGTTTTTGCCAAAATTCGACCTTGCGCATCCAAAGAATTCATACGTTTAGATAAATTACCCTCTTCTCCACCTGAAATGGCTAAAGTTTTTTGAAAATCTCCACCAACTTTTTTATCATGATACATGGTTAACAACAAACGAGCCATTTGCTGCGGGGTTATTAAATTATAACGAGAAGCTCCAGAACCATCTAATAAGCGAAGCGCTTCAAAATCAATACTCGTTGGTTTAGATAAGATTGCTTTAAGCGCTCTAATACCAGCTTGAAAAGTACCCTGTTGAAATTCTTTTACCCCTAATGTTTTAAGTAAACTATCAGCATAAATATTATTAGAATTCTGCAATACATTTTTTAACAGTTCACTTAAAGGCTTTGAATAATGAGAAGCGATAATCTTTAAATCCGAAGGAATAGTACCCACCATTATTTTACCATCCAATTTAATATTCTCGTCCTTTAGAGTCTCTAAAATGAGTTTTTCAGCTAAGGCATAGGGTTCTTTTAAGGCAACCCTTAATGTAGTAGGTGTTGTTCGATATGGCCAACACCCTTTTAGGTTTAAAGTATTCTGTTGATTCATATCCACTTGAATCTGGCAATTTGTTTCGGCTTCATTTTCAGAAACTGAAATAACTTCTGTATGTAAATGGATCCCTTCACATTCTTTAGATTCACAAATAACCTCTGCCTTCTCACCCAAGCGACTGGTATTTAAACGAATGGGGACTTGGTTTTCATTTAAAATAATACTAGTAATAGGTGCCGCGTAATACCAGGCTAAAGAATCCCAACTCCATCCCATTGCATAATTAGGCGTTCGAAAATGCGTGTTATCAACAATTATATTTCCTGAAATCTCACGAATTCCAGAGGCCTTAATTTTTACAATTAATTGTTTTAAGTCATCACGAGTTAAACTGGGATCACCACTAAAATATACATAAAGATTATTCACTCGTGCTTGCGGTAAGATATTTTGGTCAACTTGAATGGCCGTTTCAAAACGATAGTCTGGTCCGAGCGATAATAAACTTGCTGCTGCCGTAAAAAGCTTTACAATGCTTGCAGGGGTAAAAAGTTCCTGAGCACGCCTCTCATATAGAACTTCCCCCGTTTCAGCTTCTTGCAACATAATACCAACACTTGCATTTGGCAAAATATTGTGAATTAAAGACTCGACTTGTTCAGTTACAGGTGTAGGATTTGACTGATAAGCTGTAACACCTTCAGCCGATTTAAAAAAGAGCAAACTAAAAACGCACACTGCAATATTTTTAAACAAATAACTGCAAGGTTTGTTTGAAAGGTTAAGGATCACCACACCTATCATATTGATTCCTCACTACAAATTTCTAAACGAAGTGTATGGAGTAAAATCAAATATTGTCAAGCCAAATTTTTAGTTAAGGGTGTATATTGTTTTTTCTGAGCAAAGAAATTTTCTAGTGCATAATATCATGCCCGTTCATTGCTAAAAAATAATTTATAAGATTATTCTTAATAATCAATTTAGTATTATTTAAATACTTAAAATTACCAAAGTAAATCACTGTGAAAAGAAAAAACACTCAAGGAGCCGAAGCAAATCACGCTTGTTTAAAAACTACCCTATAAAGCAATTAACTTAGTTAGAAATATAAAATATATAGTGTTGCATTTAATATGCCATTCAGGTACTATAGCCGCTGTTAGCGTTTAGCCTAAATTTCCCTCTTTTTCTGGTCGCGGAAAAGTAGGGATCTTCTATAAAATTCTAGGGAGAAGTACCAATGACTGCAAAAGCTATTTTTGAATTAAATGCAGAATTGCGTCACGATCAGGGGAAAGGTGCGAGCCGCCGCCTACGCCGTGCGCAAAACAAAGTTCCTGCAATCTTATACGGTGGCAACGAAGCACCTCTTGCTATCACGCTTGATCATAAAAAAGTATTACATGCCTTGGAAAATCAAGCTTTTTATTCCCATGTCTTAACTTTAAACATCGCTGGGCATAAACAACAAGCTGTGCTGAAAGATCTACAGAGACACCACTTTAAAAAGGCCATATTTCATATGGATTTTCAAAGAGTCAAGGCAACTGATCATATTCAAATGCACGTGCCATTACACTTTTTAGGCGAAGCAAATTGTCCTGGTGTTAAAGCAGGCGGTATTGTTAGCCATCGTCTTATTGACGTCGAAATCCGTTGTCTAACAAGTGCACTTCCAGAATATATTGAAGTTGATCTTTCCAAGATGGCGCTTGATCAAACTTTACATTTATCCAACTTAAAACTCCCCAAAGGAGTAGAACTGGTAGCATTCTCTCATGGACATGCTCCAGAGCATGATTATGCTGTTGCGAGTATCCACCTTCCTCGTCGAAGTATTGAAGAAGAACCCGCAACAACTGTGGAAGAAGCCAAGGTTACTGAAGTATTACCCAAAGGCAAAGAAGCAAACGTCACTAACCCCGCACCTGTAGTACCTACTACTAGCCCCACAACCAACAAAGATAAAGAAAAGGGCAAAGGCAAGTCGTAGTGTCTGCCAATAAAATTGATGGTATACAACTCATTGTTGGGCTGGGAAACCCTGGCCCAGATTATTCTGGTACGCGTCATAATGCCGGAGTGTGGTTTATTGAAACACTTTGTCAACAATACCGTCTCTCTTTTCACACAGAAACTAAGTTTAACGCTCGTCTAAGCCAGTGGTCGTTTGGGGGAAAAGAATATAAATTGCTTATCCCCAACACTTATATGAACCACAGTGGCCAAGCGGTTGGAGGCTTTGCTAAATATTACCAAATCCCTGTCAATACTATTTTAATTGCACATGACGAATTGGATTTAGCACCAGGGATCTATCGTTTCAAAACCGGCGGTGGGCATGCAGGTCATAATGGTCTTAGAGATATTATTCATCATTTAAAGAGTCGAGACTTTCACAGATTACGAATTGGAATTGGACATCCAGGCCATAAGGATGAAGTTTCCGATTATGTTTTAAGTAAACCACCGCGATTAGAAGAACAAAAAATCCGCAAAACAATCCAGGAAACCATACGAGCTTTACCCGAATTTATTAAACAAGTCGAACAGACGATATTAACCACCTATAGGAATTAAAAACAATGGGGTTTAATTGCGGCATTGTCGGCCTTCCAAATGTGGGAAAATCTACTTTGTTCAATGCACTTACTAAAGCTGGCATTGCAGCACAAAACTACCCTTTTTGCACTATTGAACCTAACATAGGTCGTGTTCCAATGCCTGATCCCAGATTAAATAAGTTGGCAGCGATTGTAGAACCTGAACGTATTATACCCACAACAATGGAATTTGTAGATATTGCCGGGCTGGTAAAAGGTGCTTCTAAAGGTGAAGGCTTAGGAAACCAATTTTTAGCAAATATTCGTGAAACAGATGCCATTGCCCATGTGGTCCGTTGTTTTGATAACACAGATGTTATTCATGTAGAAGGTAATATTGATCCTAAAAGCGATATCGAAACAATTAATACAGAGCTGCTACTAGCTGATCTCGATACCATAGAACGCGCATTACAAAAAGCCATTAAGAATGCCAAAAGTAACCAAAAAAATGCCGTTTTAGAAAAAGATCTTATTGTACAATTAAAAGAACATCTAAATACTGGGCAACCTGCACGAACTTTTAAAACAGCTACTCTTGATACAACGATGGTTCAATCCCTACAATTACTTACAACTAAACCCGTTATGTATATTGCAAATGTAGACGAACAAGGATTTGAAAATAACCCTTACTTAGACAGTGTACGAAAAATCGCTCAAATTGAAAAGACAATCGTTGTTCCTATTTGTGCTGCAATTGAAGCAGAAATTGTAGAGCTAACAGAAGCCGAAAAATTAGAATTTCTAAAGGAGCTCAATCTTGACGAACCTGGTCTTAATCGTGTTATTCGAGCGGGTTACAATCTTTTAGATCTGCAAACTTATTTTACAGCAGGGGTTAAAGAAGTACGTGCCTGGACTATTCCAACAGGAACAACTGCTCCAAAAGCAGCGGGGGTTATTCATTCTGATTTTGAAAAAGGGTTCATTCGAGCAGAAGTGATAAGCTTCGAAGATTTTATAACTTATGGTGGTGAGCAAGGCGCCAAAGATGCAGGAAAATGGCGTTTAGAAGGAAAAGATTATATCGTTCAAGAGGGCGATATTATGCACTTCAGATTCAATGTCTAGCATTTTTTAACTTAATAAAGTCTTATAATTATACTGTTTTTATATATAGTCATATTTGAACCATACTGCCTAGTCAATGTCAAAGCTAATAAAGGGGGGCCTTTCAACGACTAACAAGCATTAAGCGAGAAAAATATGCCATCTATAGCCGAGATGATAAAAAGACTAGAAGAATTACAAAAACGCGGAAAAAGTACAAATCATCTTCGTAAAATGAAAAAAGAGGATCTTGTTGAATATGAAAATGATCTATCTGATTTTTTAAGTGAATTAGAAACAATACCTGAAGAAAACGAAGATCCAGAAAAAATAAAAAGAATTAAAATTGATACGGAGACTTTAAAAGATCGACTCGAAAAAGAAAATTGGAGAAGAGGGTGGAGGGGATTTTTTGGGTTCAGTCAACCCAAAAAGCAAAGTAAAGATGAACTACCCTCACCGACTGCGCCCCAAAAAGAACTAGACAGATTTAATGAAGAATTAAGAAAGATCCAAAGAGGGAGGCAAGATAAAGCATCATCCAGGTACGAACCTAATCAATTTCCAAGTGAATCACGCGGAATATTAACCAGCGCAATAGATGAATTCAGGCATGCATTAATTCCCCCTTTACTAGACAGTGATATTACAGAACTACAGAGAAAGCGCGATGCATTAGATGCCGCAAAAGCCATTCAACAAGTATATAAACTAGACGGAAAAAATATTAAAGGTGTTCTTGAAAAAATAAAAAGTGTCTCCACAGGGGCTGCTTCTGTACTAGGAGAGTTCGTAGAGGAAACAACAGGCGGAGTATTAAAAGCAAGTACATTATTTCTTGCTTGGCCGTTAATCCTTCCTGTCAAATTACTCAATCAAGCTTTTACCGGCGCAAAATATGGATTTTCTTTTGTTGATGGCGTTTTTGGGTTCTTGGATAAAGGCTTTGATGGTTTATTTGGAAAACTCGAAAGAACAGAGTCCGGAAAAATAAAGGTTAATTTTGAGAATATTGTCAAAGGCGTCGCCCATACGCTTGTAAGAGGCCCTATCTTGTTCGTTCGAGGATTGTGTCAAGTAGCTTCAATTGGTTGTCGTTGGTTAGAAAAGAATATTGACGCCGACAAATGGTTAAAACGCACCCCGGTTACCGCTGGATTTGCTGTAGGGGGAGTAGGAGCAGCTGTATTAATAGCACTTGTTCTTGCTAGTATCCCTGGGTTAGGGATCCCTATTGCAATAGCAGCAGTAGCGTTCGCTGTTGCAACTGTAGGTGCATTGGTACAAGGGTACTTTAAAGGTAAAGAAAAAGCAAAGGAGTTAAGTACTCTCGAATTAAATCCTTCCGAAGCAACTCAGCTAGAAAAATATGAATACGAGCATCAACACAAGCCTGGTATTACAGGTCCTTCAGCAGAAGAAGTGGCTACAAAGAAGAAAACGGAAACACAAAAAAAAGAAGCGTCTACTGAAAAAGTTCACAAAACTCACAAACACCACAAAACGGTAATACCAGTAGAGGTAGAAGAAGTACATTTAAAAGAACATGGTAAAAAACACCATCATCCACATCACAAATCTCATACATTATATTACACTCATAAACGAAAACATTCAAAAGGCGAAGTCCCAGGGGAGTCGACACATCCCCATCA
>CADEGZ010000011.1 GCA_902827015.1 uncultured Pseudomonadota bacterium | reverse complement strand
AAAACCGTTTTTAGACGAGTTAAACAACCCCAACATTAAAAGTGGGGACTTTCAAAAAGACATGCTAGAAAATCTAAAAGAAATAAAAGTGTTACAATTACTTAGGAAATTAAATATAAACGACGATTTGAACAAGCTTAGAGCAGCTGTGGATAATATAGAGAAATTAAAAACCCCCAATGATGTAAATCTTGAAATTAAAGATAGACTTTTAGAAAAACTAAAAGAAATCAGGATAGAAAAATTATTTAAACAATTAAATACAAACGACGATTGGACCAAGCTTAGAGCAGCCGTGGATAATATAGAGGAACTAAAAAGTTCAGACACTCTAAATGCTGATGCTAAAGCCATACTCTTAGGAAGATTAGGGGAAATTAAAATAACACAATTGTTAAAGAGATTAAATACAAAGAGTGATTGGGATAGGCTTAAAAGTGTATTAAGTGACATAAAAGCATTACAAGGCAAGCAAGCAATCGTTATTTCCAAGTCTTGCATAAAAAAGGCAGAGGAAAAAATTCGCAATAAGGCATCTGAAACAATAATAAGCAACTTAAATTCTGTGATTGAAATAATACAAAAAGACCCAAAACTACAAGCAAAATTGGGACTACGCCCCGATGAAATAAAAAAATTACAAGATCACGCTGCTGCCCTAGGTTATCAGGGTAATAATCCCGAAGCACTCGCTGCCAGAGACGTGAGTCTAAACGAGGTTTTATCTGCTTGTAATTTGGCCAGTCTCGAAATCCAAGGTAATCTTCACAAGATCAGACATGACATTGATAAAAAACAAAAACCGAGTGTTCTTAAAAAATTATTCATTAACCTAGCAAATTTCTTCGGGTTTCAAACGGGTGTGCAGGAAAAATACAAACAACAAGAAGTACCAAAACAATACAAAAAACCACTGGAACAATACGAACAGTTACACCAACACTACGCCAACATTATGAAAGCCGTGAACACTGTACCATCTCTGAGAAGCACTCGTGAGATAACTTCAGGGGAGCGATCTCTAACTCCTAAAGGCAACCAGCATAATGACAGTCATGCATTTTTACCAGACGCTGCGAAAAAAGTATCAACACACAACAGCGTGCCTTCAGCAACACCTATTGGTCTTACCAAACCCCCTCGTCATCCAGGGAAAGCTTGGGAATAAACAAGAAGAGAGGACTTACAAACCAAATAACGGATGCGGCTCTATAAGCCCCAAGGCAAAAGCAAGAAATAAGGCAATAAAAAGAATAAATGATAAAGTTATGCGAATGGTAAGGGCTCTTACCGTTCGCTTAGTTTTACCTTGATCTTTAACTAAATAAAATAAACCCACTCCCAAACTAGACAAAATACACAGTATCATAAGAAATACCAACATAGTGATAAGCAAAGATGTTTTCATGAGATTACCTGTTTTACAATTTGGTCGTTGGATCTTTTCTCCCGGATTAACATCCAGCATTTCTACTTTACTGTTCATTTTATTATTCGTCTACCTCGGTTTTTGGCAAACCAGTCGTTATTCAGAAAAATTAAACCTACAAAAAAAGTTAGAAGATAAGATTAAATCCCCTATATTAAAGTTTACCCCACTCTTCATAGAAAAAATCCTTACAAAAGAAGATTGGGAAAAAATCCGTTATTCACAATTGCAAATAACAGGTCAATTTATAAACACTCACCATATTTTATTAGATAATCAAACCTTGAATGGCCAAGTAGGTTATCGAGTTATCACACCTTTCTTGCCCACCTCCAGCTCTAAGATGATACTGGTTGATCGCGGTTGGATCCCACTTTCCAAGAATCGAGATCTGTTACCCGCCTTTACACCCATTTTGGGTACCGTTACTCTCCACGGTATGATGAATAACCCTACATCGCCCGGACTACAGCTTAAAAAAATCCAGCCGGTACCTAATATTTGGCCTCTGAGAGTACAATCGGTTGATTTTGAAGAGCTCTCTGTTATGCTTAAGACTCACCTTTATCCTTTTATGTTGCAACTCAACCCTGGAGACAGGTATGGATTTAAGATCCCAATCCAATTCTTTACAACTTCCGCAACGCGACACTTGGGGTATGCAATACAATGGTTTACACTAGCACTTGCAAGTTTAATTTATTATTTAGCCATTAACAGTCATAGATCGAAAGATGCTCAGTTATTATTTAAAAAACAAACATAACAAACTCATTACTGCTGGTGCGTTGATTTTGGTATTTGTTTTACCCTTAATAGCCGCGCATTTGCTTTATGCAACACGAGATCACTTTACTTTTAAGACAACAGAAAGTGGAAAATTACTCTCCCCTCCTATTCAAGCCCAATCTTTACCTTTTTTTAATAATGCTTTTCTCGGAAAATGGCAACTTATTTATATAAGTTCAATACCATGTAATGCAAGTTGTCAAACCATGATGTCCACTTTAGAAAAAATCCACAGCGCATTGGGTAAAGAAAAATATAGAGTTGAATATCGAATGGTTATGGCCCCCAAAAATGTACAGATCTTACCAGAAGGCGATATTGCTATTGTGGATCCACAAGGCTGGTTAATTATGCACTATCCTGCTCATTCAGATCTAAAAGGACTTTTAAGAGATATGCGGCAATTATTGAGACTTTCTCATGTTGGGTAATTTGGTAAGACCTTATCACCCTAAAATTTTTCTTTTTTTAGCACTCATCACCACAGCGACAGCATTAATTGTTATAGGGTTAGGAGCCTACACACGTTTAACCGACTCAGGCCTTGGATGCCCCGATTGGCCAGGCTGTTATGGACAATGGTTTCTGGATCACACAGTTAGCGCAAATCCTACCATCAATATGAAAAAAGCCTGGACAGAAATGACTCATCGTTATATGGCAGGCTCATTAGGACTTCTGATTACCAGTTTGGCATTTTTTACCCTACGTAATAGCAATGATGAGAATTCTAAAAAAGTGCTTATCCTTCCAATTGTATTAATTGTATTAATGTTATTTCAGGCTCTTTTAGGCAAGTGGACTGTTACTCTTAAACTACTTCCAAGTGTTGTTATGGCGCACCTTCTAGGTGGTATGACAACATTGGCATTACTCTGGTGGCTTACTCTAACATTCCTACCAAAAATTAAACTCGTTCAACTAAAATACTTAAAAAAGCTCCAACGATGGTCACTCATTGCACTTACCACTTTAAGCATCCAAATCTTACTTGGTGGTTGGACCAGTGCTAACTATGCTGCTTTAGTTTGTTTGGATTTTCCATTTTGCCAAATTCCACAAGATTTCCATCTCGATTTCTTAGAAACATTTCGATTAAATGCAGAAGTTGCAGGCATTGGAGAGCCTCTTACTCAAAACGCACGCATCACAATCCAGTTATTACATAGAATTGGGGCACTATTTACAACTTTAACAGTTGGCGGATTTTCTGCATTATCTTGGATTTATGGGAAAAATTTTTTAATCCGCGCCTTAAGCCTTCTAACCATGTTCCTTTTAATTACACAGATCTCCCTTGGAATTACCAACGTCTTAATGTTACTGCCTTTATCTATTGCTGTAGCACACAATTTTGTAGCTGCTTTATTACTACTCTCTGTAATAACTTTAATGTACTACTTACACCCTTCGCATTATAAATCTTATGAGCATCATTAAAGGTGAAGGGTATAAACATGCTTAAAACTACTGTACTTCAAGACTACTTCATGCTTTGCAAACCCAAGGTAATCATTGTTATGCTGGTTACCACGTGGGTAGGAATGCACCTCGCAACGATGACTTTCGTACCTTGGGATATTTTAATTTTCGGAACAATTGGAATTGCACTTGCAGGCAGCGGTGCCGCTGTTATTAATCACCTAGTGGATCGTCATATCGATGCTAAAATGATCCGCACTGAAAATAGGCCTATTGCAAGCAAACGGATCTCCATATTTCAAGCTGCCCTATTTGCAAGCCTATTAGCCATGAGTGGTTTATTAATATTAAGTTTCCTTGTAAACTTCTTAACCGCATTTTTAACATTGCTAACGGTTCTAGGTTATGCAGTTTTGTATACACTTTTTTTAAAACGTCGCACTCCACAAAACATTGTTATTGGTGGTGCGGCTGGTGCCATGCCTCCTTTATTGGGATGGACAGCAGTTACTGGAGAAATCGACGCACTGGCCTGGTTACCTGTCCTGATTATTTTTGTTTGGACACCTCCACACTTTTGGGCACTCGCCATTTACCGAAAAGAAGATTATCAAAATGCCAATATACCGATGTTACCCATCACACATGGTGTTCCATTTACCAAACTCTATATGATCCTTTATACGTGTTTATTATTTGCAATTACCTTATTGCCTTACGCAACACAAATGAGCGGTTTGGTTTACTTAATTACAGCCATTATTTTAGGAATTGCGTTCTTAGTACAAATGCTTGCATTATATCGAACTTGCTCCACTTACATGGCCCTCAAAACCTTTAGTTTCTCAATCATCTATTTACTGCTATTATTTACTGCTCTATTGATTGATCATTACGTACAAGTTCTAGGTTAGAGGGTTTTCTTATGAAGAATATCTTATTTATACTCACTTTGGCAGTAAGCGGTATCTTTGCAGTTTGGTATGGATTTAATCCAAATCCAGAAGTTACCCTTAAAAAACCTCCTATATTAGCCAATGCTACTGTTTTAAGCCCCAGTAAACCTTTAATAAATTTTTCTTTAATCGATTCTGACGGTAACACCTTTACTCAAAATTCGCTTCAAGGACATTGGACACTGATGTTTTTTGGTTATGCAGAATGCCCAGATATTTGTCCCAGGACCTTAATAACCATGAGTGAACTGTGGGATTTATTGCCCACGGAAGTTCAAAAAACCGATTTTTTACGTTTACTATTTGTCAGCTTAGATCCTAAAAGTGATTCTTCAGAAAAACTAAAAACATTTCTAAATCGGTTTCACCCAAGTTTTTTAGGCCTCACTGGAGAAGTAGACACCATACAAGCGCTTAGCAAGACCTGTAATATTTATAGCTGGAGTGATCCTAAAAATCAGCCAGGCTCTCCAAAAATTATTGATCACAGTGCCACTTTATTGCTGATCAACCCACAAGGACAGATCCATGCCTTATTCTCACCGCCTCACAAAAAGGAAGCGATTGCCAAAGATCTGCTCACTATTTTAAAACGCTAACAGAAAGATATTCACAAAGTTATCCACAACTCAAATGGTGCTTTATTAGGTTAAGTAGCACAACCATGCTTAAAGTTATCTAATATTCATAATTTTTATTGGATTGAATAACAAAAGTTATTAACAAGATCAAATTCGAAAAAAACAGTTGTTAGCCAACCTATGCCAAATGACTAAAAGTTCTTAAATTAAGGGTTTCTTAAAAAAAACTAATTAAAAATCAATTGAGTGTATAAATACAGGATAATAGCTTGGGTTTCTTTGCTTGGGTTAGAAGACAAATAAATTTTCATTTTATTCACAGAGTTATCCACAGTTAATTACACCTTTATCTCAAAAAAGTTCATCTTCAAATGACCATCCTTGCTTTAACATATGATACCAATCTAAAAGGTCACCTTAATTTATCCACACAATAGAGAAGCCAGATAACTATTTACAAGAGCATAAAAAGGAGGATTCTCTAAAGAAAAGCGCGTATTATATTGTAAAGGCTCTCCTTTTAAGTTAATTAATTGCCCACCTGCCGCTTCTAAAATGCACTGTCCAGCCGCAGTATCCCACTCATAGGTTCTTCCCATTTGTGGATATAAATCTACGTCTCCATTAGCAACCCAACAAATTTTTAGTGAACTGCCACAATAAACTAATTCATATGAACTCAAACGAGTTGCCCATATTTGAACGTCCGGTCTTTCATAAGATCTTCGGCTAACAACAACTCGCAAAGGTGAACTAAGACGGGTGTGTAATTTTTTTTTGTTATTTCCATGTCGCACATATGCCCCTTCTCCTCGAATAGCCCAATAATAATGCCCTAATTGTGGTACTCCAATTACACCTATAATTGGGATATGATTTTCAATAAGAGCAATATTTATGGTAAATTCCCCTGTCTTCTGAATAAATCCTTTAGTACCATCTAGAGGATCTACCAACCAAAATTTGTCCCAACAAGAACGAACCTCAAGGGGAACAGCCTCTCCTTCTTCTGATAACAATGGCAAAGTAGGATCTAACGCAAAAAGCCCCTCTTTAATAATTTGATGCGCATGTAGATCTGCTTCCGTAACTGGTGAATTATCTAACTTCGATTCTATCTTATACGTCTTGCGACTATAGATATCATTAATCGCGAGAGCTGCTTCCTCTGTAATCGATAAAAGATGTGGAATCCAATCTTGATAAAAAACGTTCACACCTCATAGTAACTTGTTAGATAATTAAAAAAAAGAATCTCTTAACATCCTGACATTTTTTCAACACTTTGTTATGATGTACCCTTAAGATTTGTAGAAGCATTGTATTATGGAACAAAAATTTCACCCCTCATCAGAGACAGAATTCTTAGAAGACGAACTAGATAACTCAGATGTTATAGAAGAAGATCTTGAAGTCGGACCAAATGAAAGCCGTGTCTTGAAAGTACGCTTAGACAAGTGGTTATGGGCAGCACGATTTTTCAAAACACGCGCCGTAGCAAGAGCAGCCGTTGAAAAAGGAAAAGTTTTTTACAATGGCGAACGCTCTAAACCCAGTCGAGAAATCGAACTCGGAGCGATGCTGCAGATCCGTCATGGACACCTTGAGAAAACTGTGATTATAAAGGGTTTGTCTACACGTCGACGCAACCAAGAAGAAGCATTACAGCTCTTTGAAGAAACACAAGAAAGCCCTGTTGTACCTAAAACAACTGCACCAATGGCTCATCGCACCCAGGCACATAACCAACAAGTTTTTCCATTTTATCCCTCGCACAAAATAGGACATTTCTCTTCACCCACAGAACCCTCTAAAGAACGCCGTAGCGTAAGATTTTTACGTCGTTCCACTCAAGGATGGCGCAAATTACCACAAAAGAATCATGAATTTGACACTCTAGACTCATGATCCTACGTGTTGCAATTCTAACGCCAATTCGTAAATTATTCGATTATCTTCCCCCTGTTCAAAATGAAACAAATCCTGAAATCGGTGCGCGAGTCCTCGTTCCGTTTCGTACCAAAAAAAAAATTGGGATCATTATTGCAATTACTGATAAAACTGATTATCCCATTGAAAAACTTAAACGAGCCTATACAATATTAGACCCAAAGCCCTTGTTCCCTAAAGCCCTTTTTAAGCTGATCTACTGGGCAAGCCAATACTATCAAGCAGCACTTGGAGAAGTCTTTGAAGCAGCCTTACCAAGCCGGCTTAGGAAAGAACCTTCTTTAGGTTTAAAACCAAAAAAAAATAAACCGTTTTTAGAAAAAAAAATTCCTGCTATACAAGAAAAAACTGTCATCATTTTAAATGAGGCGCAGCAAAAAGCGGTTAACACTATAAAAAAAAGTATTGGAAAATTTGAAACATTTTTACTGGATGGTGTTACGGGTAGCGGTAAAACCCAAGTCTATAGCGAAATAATTGCTCACATTTTAACTTTAGAACAACAAGCATTAATTTTGGTTCCAGAAATTGGCCTTACTCCACAATTGCTTTCTAGATTTCAGAAAAGATTTAATGTGCCTATTGTTTGTCTTAATTCTTCTTTAACGGAAAAACAACGTTTCGAGGCTTTCGAAAACGCAAAAACAGGTGCAGCATCCATTGTTATTGGAACACGATCTGCCGTTTTTGTTCCTCTTAAATTGCCAGGCATTTTTATTTGTGATGAAGAACACGATGCTTCTTTTAAACAACAAGAAGGCTTTCGTTATCATGCACGAGATCTTATGATTATGCGCGGCTCATTAGAGCATTGTCCGGTTATATTAGGCTCGGCAACTCCTTCAATGGAAACTCTCAATAATGTTCACATTGGACGTTTTCAGGGTTTAAAACTACCAACCCGTGCTGGAAATGCCGAATTACCTGCATTACAAGTTTTAGACATTCGTCATAAAAAGCTAAAAGAAGGATTATCAACAGAGCTTATTCAAAAAATACAAGAGCATGTTGAAAATAAAGGACAAGTTTTACTTTTTTTAAACCGACGAGGTTTTGCCCCTGTTTTAATGTGCTTCGATTGCGGCTGGGTAGCAAATTGCAACAATTGTGACGCTCGTCTAACATTACACTTGCGTTCTAAAAGACTGCAGTGTCACCACTGCGAAATGTTTATTCCCCTTTATGAACAATGCCCCACTTGCCAAAGTCAAACTTTAAAACCCATTGGGATAGGCACTGAACGTTTAGCAACGGTACTTCAGGCGCTTTTTCCAACTTGTTCTATTACTCGAATTGATAGAGATACCACCTCAAAAAAAGGTGCTCAGCAAGAAATCATGGATCAGATCTACAAAGGCGAAACAGAGATCCTTCTTGGGACACAGATGATTGCTAAGGGTCATCATTTTCCTAACGTAACTTTAGTGGCTATTTTAGATATTGATCATGCTCTATTTAGTTTAGATTTTCGAAGTATTGAAAAAATGGGACAACTCATTACTCAAGTTGCAGGACGCGCCGGACGCGCAGAGCGCCTTGGGCATGTTTTATTGCAAACATGTCACCCTGAACACCCTTTGTTAAAAACATTATTAGAAGAAGGTTATTCTCGATTTGCAACCTCATTACTGGCTGAAAGGCGTTTAACAAATCTACCACCCTACAGTTATCAAGCCCTAATACGGGCAGAGGGCAATAAGCTCGAATATGCACTAAATTTTCTTAATCTTATCAAAGCAGAAATTCCAAAATTATCTTCAGATTTTAAAATATTAGGCCCCATTGCTGCGCCCATGGAACGTCGCCTTGGAAAACACCGCGCTCAATTATTGTTTCAATCTAAAAACAGATCCACTTTACAAAAATATTTGCAAAATTTAGTCCATAAAATAGAAACTTACTCACTTTCTAGTAGTATTCGATGGTCTTTAGACGTTGATCCAATTGATATGTATTAGTATTACCCCACAATATTAGTAAAGCACCTTGACAAATCACTAAGAAATCCTCAAAATAGTTGGCCAATAATACCAACTTTGGAGAATAATAATGTTGAGACCTGGTACAAACCCAGACATAGACGAGTGTGAACTGACCGTTGTTAAAACCCAGCTTGAAAAGTCCAAAGCACCTAAAGTTCTAAGATCCAGCAGTCGCGTATTCCCTTCCCAGGACAATCCAGAATTAAGCGCACTTACAACGGTTACTGTTATTCCCCAACCACCCATTACAGTGCAGTTCAATATGAGCACCACCAGGAATGCAGCATTAAATATCAGTACCGATACCTTGCCTTCTGTTGAAGAGCTACCCAATACCCCAGGTGTTACCCCAGCAGAGCCACCAACCACCCAAAAACCAGATTCACCATCTACTCTTAATCAGCCCATCCAAGCTGATGTAGAATCTAAGGACGATAAACGTGAAAACAATTCCGTTTGTGTTCCTGGGTGCTGCAAGATGATGTGACATAAGTATTAATTTATGGGTAAATGCGTTGGCTCAATAGCAAGGCAGCGCAATTCATCTATGATATGATTAATTTCGGTTGGCACTTTAACTTTCATCGCTGCTGATTTCTCTTCAAAATACCAAAGTTCCCTAGGCATTTTAATTGCTGTTACTGGTAACAAACGATGTTCTTCTAATGCTTGATATAAGGGCGGATCAATGCTGATACCTCGATAATATAGGCCTGCTTTTTCACATAAAAAACAAAGCTCTTCAAAAATACTGATCTCCCACTGTTTATAAGTAACACACGCTATCCCTGTCTTGGTTATCTTTAAAAATTCGAGCAAAACAGTGCAGGAAGTAGCAGCAAATTGCAGCGGTTTTACAAAAACGATTTTGGGTTTCCATCCAGCTCGTTTTCCTTGTACAAGGTATCTCAGACAATTTTGTAACGAATCCAATGAATTGATCGATTCGGTTATCTCGTCAGATACTCCTGCTAACCATTCGGAAGAAACTTCAAAAAAGGATGCTATGAATGATCGAAAGCGATCCGGAGATTGCATAGAAATGGATTGAATATATTTTAAAAACAATGGGACCTCGGATCCCGACATTCCATGAGCCGCCAATATTTCACCTAGGCGTTCATCCAAATACATTTCACACAACTCCTGATATCCCATGTTGGAAATTTGTATAACTTGTATCTTATTCTTCCCCAATTCCACTATACGGCGCTTGCTCGATTTTCGCCAGTACAGGTATACTTTTCAATTGAGTAGATTTAGGGTTACCAAATAGATAGGGGTATAAAATGGTCGAATCACAATTATTTATCATTTTAAGCAGTATTCTTGCTTTGGGATATGGCGCTTTGGCAGCTCGTTCCGTTTTTCAAACTTCGGCCGGAAACGAGCGAATGCAAGAAATTGCCCTGGCTATTCAAGAAGGTGCGAGTGCTTATTTGAATCGCCAATATAAAACGATTAGCCTCGTTGGGTTGCTGATCACTGCAGGACTATATTACGTATTGGGGTTTTATGCCGCACTGGGCTTCGTTATCGGCGCATTTTTATCGGGACTTGCAGGCTATAGTGGCAGGGCTGTTTCTGTACCCGCGAACTGTCGAACTGCAGAAGCAGCACGTGGAGTACTGGCTAAAGATTTAACTATTGCTTTCAAAGCTGGTGCTGTTACAGGGCTTTTAGTGGTCGATCTTGCACTTCTAGGCGTCACCCTTTATTACATTATTTTAAAAAATTATGTATCTTCCGAACGCATACTCATGGAAGCACTCGTTTCTTTAAGTTTTGGTGCCTCTCTTATCTCTATTTTTGCTCGATTGGGTGGCGGGATCTTTACGAAAGGTGCCGACGTAGGTGCAGATCTGGTTGGAAAAATTGAAGCCGGGATCCCAGAAGACGACCCTCGTAATCCTGCCGTTATTGCCGACAATGTGGGCGATAATGTCGGAGATTGTGCTGGCATGGCAGCAGATCTATTCGAAACTTATGCAGTTACTATTGTTGCCACCATGTTACTCGCAGGAATATTAGCACCACAAGATTTTAAAGAAGCTTTGATGCTTTACCCGCTTAGCATCGGTGGTGTCTGTATCATAGGTTCCATCATCGGCACATTATTTGTCCGCTTAGGGCATAACCAAAATATTATGACAGCACTTTACAAAGGCTTAATTGCTGCCAGCATTGTTTCTGGCCTTTTAATTATTGGTGCTACCGAATGGCTAATTGGCATTCAAAACACTTTCGAAATAGGCGCGAGACGCTTATCTGGCTACAGTTTACTGTACTGTGCATTAGCAGGCCTTGGCATTACGGGCCTTTTGGTATGGATCACAGAATACTATACTTCCACCAAATTCCGTCCGGTTCGCAGTGTGGCACAAGCTTCTTTAACAGGCCACGCGACGAATATTATCCAAGGCTTGGCAATCTCGATGGAAGCAACCGCTTTACCTGTTCTGGTCATTAGTGGTGGGATTTTATTTACTTACAGTTGTGCCGGTCTTTTTGGTATTGCAGTCGCTGCAACGACCATGTTGGCTCTAGCAGGAATGATAGTCGCACTAGATGCGTATGGCCCTGTTACTGATAACGCCGGTGGCATTGCAGAAATGTCTCACTTGGATAAAGAAGTACGCGTCATTACCGATGCACTTGATGCCGTAGGAAATACCACTAAAGCCATTACTAAAGGATATGCTATTGGGTCTGCAGGTCTTGCCTCTTTAGTGTTATTTGCAACCTATACAGAAGATCTTTCTCATTACTTTCCTTATCTCGACATTTCTTTTAAGTTACAAGATCCTTTCGTAGTGGTTGGACTTTTCATTGGAGGTTTATTGCCTTATCTTTTCTCTTCTTATGGCATGATGGCCGTAGGCCGCGCTGGTGGACAAGTGGTTGTTGAAGTTCGCCGGCAATTTCGAGAAATTAAGGGAATCATGCAAGGAACAGCTCGACCTCAATATGGTGTTGCGGTTGATCTTTTAACAAAAGTGGCCATTCGTGAAATGATTATCCCTTCTCTTTTACCTGTGCTCGCACCTGTCTTGCTTTATGTCATTATAAAAAATATTGGTGGCCAAGAAGCAGCATTTACTTCACTTGGCGCTATGTTATTAGGAACGATTGTGACCGGCCTTTTTGTGGCAGTTTCCATGACATCCGGCGGCGGTGCTTGGGATAATGCTAAAAAATACATTGAAGATGGTCATCATGGCGGCAAAGGATCTGAAGCACATAAAGCGTCTGTAACAGGTGACACCGTGGGCGATCCTTACAAAGACACTGCAGGCCCCGCGATTAACCCCATGATTAAAATTATTAACATCGTAGCGCTATTATTACTGGCGATAGTCGCGCACTTTTAAATTAAATTTTTTTGGAGTGTAGCAAGTGTATATGCTTTCTACACTCTAACAAGATCCTAAAATAGTGTTAACGCCCCCTGTTTAAAATCGACAACGTAACTACTCACCTCCCTTTTAGGTAAAAAGTGAAAAGACTCACAATATAACTCTAGCTGATGTCGAGAACTTCGAGAGCATCTTAACAGCCTAAGCAATACGTAGTACTACTCATAGTATTGTGTTATGTAGATATTTTATAAATAAATCTGGGACACACAGTGTTAGCCGTTATAATTTGACTAACATAAGTGCTCGGCGAGAAGTTACTTCATAACTTTAGAATATAACAATGATATTCGGAGGAAACCTTATGTCTGCATCTGCAACGGTAGTACAACAACAACTTCAAAGTGCATTTTCTTACACAGTTGAAGCTTCTAATAATATATGGGAAAAAATTGTAATCCACGATTCAGTAGTTACTCTTTATTACAGAATTTTAAGAGGCAAAGCAGGCCAAGCACAAGATGAAGCTTTATTTGCAGTCGCTCCGACTTGTTATGAATATATATTTGATAACGATGATCAGCATAAAGGCTTGCATAAATATGATAAAACTAATTTTATGTCACACATAGATGAACCAGGTGCTGCCGATTTTATGTTTTTGCATCGACATATTAAATTAAAGCAACCTCTATCGATAAGCACTCTACAAGCAATTATTAGCACCTTTAGAAAACTTGAGCCCGCTTGTGCTCAACACGGAAAGTATGAAATAGGAAAATACATTTTCTTAAGCGACCGGGACGAAGCTTCATTAATAGAAGGTGTTTTGCAACATTTAAAGTTAAAACATCAAACAGGCCTGGCTTCAATCGCAGGAGAATCTAACAAGAACGAAGGAAAAAAAGAAGGAAAACTGGAGGAACTTCTTCAAAAAACACTACGCGATGCTTCCTCAGCTCATAATTCTTCCGGTAGTAGTGCCAGCAACGCTCTTAGTGCAACTAATAATAGTTTCATGCCACAATATATTCTCATGGAACACACTAAACCGGACAAAGCACAAGCGGTTCGTGAAAGCATTGCAAAAAAACTGGGTAGTGCTTTTATGAAAAAACATGGAAGTGCCTTATCAATGGAAATGGTTGATGTAGATAAATACAGAATAACAATTACTTTACCTTTATCAGAATCAGGCAAACAGTGGTTTTTAAACAAAGAGCCTACCTGCCAATTTGAATTGGTAGCAGGCGGCACAAAAGTAACGATCCCATTTTCAATTATTTCTTCCGACAGTATTGAAAGGCATATGCGCACTCTTGAGCAGGGGGGAGAAGGGGGTAAAACAGCAGCGGCGAAAATTACCTCTAGCTAAAGCCCCAAGGAGCCATGTCATTACATATTTCACTCTCAGCTTTGGCTCTGGTGGCACGTAACCAACATGGCCCTTTCAATTTTACTATAAGAACTGGAAGAACAATCCCACACCTGCAGATGTAAAGTGTTCAACTAATTCGTTCCCTTTTTGATAGCGCACCATAAACCGTGCCCCAAAACTGCCGAGCTTGTACTGTGCACCCAATCCTAAACGAATACCGGCCTCTGCCATCTTTACAGTTGAATTATTACTATTCGAAATATTAATAACAGAAGTGGCCCCCCCTGTTAAAGCAGTTGTAGAAGCACTTGCTTGAGAAACAATATTGATCTTACTGCTCAATCGACCAATACCAACTTCTCCTAATAAATCAACACCCACTGCCACTGGATAATGACCAAGTAAATCTACATGCCAATTATAATGACGCGTTGTAAATAAATTGGTAGACTGCCCCTGTAAATTATAAATACCTAATGTTGGATTATAAGGCACACTGTCTTTAGCTTTATTATTTTTAAAGCGATCATATCCCAGTTCAATCCCAAAATACTCATTCAAATCAGAGCCCGCAAAAATGCCACCTGCTACACCATTTGAAGATAATAAGGGTTGGTTATTTACCCTAGAGATAATTTGTCCTGATTTGTTGATCTGTGTCTGTGCAGAATAATGATTATATTGTCCTTCTAAGCCAGTATAAAAGCTTGGTATAAAATCTAAGATTGCATAAGCAGAATTACTTATAAAAGCACCGCCAAACACAACTGACATCATTAATTTTTTCATTACCTTGTTCCCAATCAATAACCACTGCCTCACATGATAAACGAAATACAAAATAATGTTAAATAAAAAAACAAAGGCCCTTTTAAGGGGCCTTTGCTACATCAAAATGGCGATAAATTGTTAATATTAAAATTGATAAAAAAGACCTAAACCAGCAGAATTTACTTTTTTCACAAACTGGTTACCCTTTTGATGACGAACCATAAGACGCGCACCAATATTTTCATCAAACTTATACTGAGCCCCTAAACCAAGACGAAGTCCAGTTTTTTGAGATCTCATAGATAAGCTTTGTGAAGCGCGTAATACACCTGTAACCCGCTGTTGAATGCTTCCAGATAATTTAGTAGATAAACGGCCTATACCCACTGCACCGATAATGTCTATCTCTGAAGACACAGGGATAAAACCAAGCGCATCCATATACCAATTATGATTTTTACTTTTTAAAGAAGAAGTCTGGAAACCAGGGTTTGTAATCAGGAGTTTAGCGCCTGTTAAAACAGTATATCCTAATTCAAGCCCCAAATTTTCGGTTAATCTAGAACCAGCAAATACACCAAGGCCACTACCAGATTTACCAAAAAGAGACTTATTGCCAACCGATGTTAATTGAACGTTTTGTGGGGTTGTAATTTGTTTCGTGCCTGTGTAGCGATTATATTGAGCGTCTATACCCATATAAAGTTTTGGATCAAAGTCCAAACCCAAAGCAACACCGCTTGAAAGCATACTACCTAACAAAAATATTGTTGTTAATTTCATTTTCATACCTTTTTTCCTCCAACCATTTTGATGAATAGTTTCAAACTATGTTCGGAATGGTAAATGAGTTTGGTTGTAAGGTAAATACCCTGGAATAAAAAAATTATAAAATTACATTTATTTTCTAACTTAAAAATAACAAAATTGCATGACACAGCAAGATAACCTACCATTGCAATTGAAGGAACAATCCATGGAAAGTTGAACTTCTGAATTATGCAATGACTCATTTAAACAAACATCTAAACAAAAAACCTTCAGCTTCCAAAAAGTCATCTAAAGTACTAATTGGTTGGCAAGAATGGTGTGCACTTCCTAAGCTACATATTCCTGCCATTAAAGCCAAAATTGATACCGGCGCTAAAACTTCCGCTTTACATGCATCCGATATCCGCCCGTTTCACCGACATGGCGAATTGTTTGTTCATTTCGTCGTACATCCCTTACAACAAACTGAAAAATTTGAGCAGATCTGCACTGCATTAGTGATTGATCAAAGAACTGTAAAAAATTCTAGCGGACACAAAGAACTTCGCTATGTTATTCATACTGCCATTGCCTTAGGTGAAATGACCTGGACTCTTGAAATCAGTTTAACAAATCGCGATCTCATGGCTTTTCGCATGCTACTGGGAAGAGATGCACTAAAAGGTCACTCTATTGTTGATCCCGGTAAAATTTTATGCCAAGGAAAATTCAATGCAAAACAGCTTCGCATGTTGTACACCCACCATGGAAATAAGGATCACCATCACTCATGAAAATTGGTGTTTTAACCCATAATCCAAATGCTTATAGTCAAAGACGTTTTACGGAAGTGGCTGTAAAACGAAAGCATGAAATTCGAATTATTCACATGTCTTACTGCTATATGAATATTTCTTCTACAGCCCCAACTGTTTATTACCGAAGCAACGAAACTTTTCAAAATTTAGATGCTATCATCCCCCGTATTAAAACAACGCATACTTTTTATGGTACAGCGGTATTACGTCAATTTGAATTAATGGGCGTTTATACTTTAAATAGCTCTCTTGCAATTACCTGGTCCAGAGACAAATTACGCGCCTTACAACTCTTAACGCGCAAACATTTACCCTTACCAATTACTGGCTTTGCAGACTCCCCTGAAGAAACAGAAAAACTTATTGATATCGTGGGAGGCGCCCCTCTAATTGTAAGACTCTTGGAAGGAACAGAGGGTCGAGGCACAATATTTGCCGAAACCCACCAAGCAGCCGTTAGCGTTATTAACGCATTCAAACAATTAAAGACCAACATACTGGTACAAGAATTCATTAAAGAAGCAAATGGCGTTGATATTCGCTGTGTTGTCGTTGGAAATAAAGTAGTAACGGCCATGCAAAGAAATATGATTGAGCCGGGATCTTCCTCTATGTCTTCCCAATTGATGTCTGCCACTCCAATAGAAATTACGGCAGCAGAAAAAAAAATGGCCATTCAAGCCACAAAAGCAATGAAACTTAATTTGGCCACTGTGGATTTAATTCGTTCTAAACGTGGCCCTCTTATACTCGATATCGATTGCTCCCCTAGTATAGAAATGTTAGAAAAAATCAGTAATTGCGATATTGTCACATCTATTATTCAATATGTGGAGGAAAATGCAAAGAAGCGCGATTAAGTTTTAACCATTGTAATGCAATTACTGCAGGAGAACTTATAATTTTTCCTGAAGATAACAGTTCAAATACTTCTTCAACAGAGAGCACATGAATTTTTATATCCTCTCCTTCTTCAACCAATCCATGTACTTCCCCCGTAGCAGGTGCTACCACTTCTGCACAATAAATAAAAATCTTCTCATCCAAAATCCCTGGACTCGTTAAGTAAGAAAAAATAGGGCGAAGGGAAAGGACATTACATCCCGTTTCTTCTTGAACCTCACGTCTTGCCGCTACTTCCAGATCCTCTTCACCATCACACACTCCTGCCACAATTTCCAAAAGCCACGGGCTTTCCTCCTCCAATGCGCCCATCCTTAACTGTTCTACCATAACAACTTTGTTATGTTTAGGATCGTATAACAAAACTGCCACAGCAGGAGCACGATGTATTAATTCGCGAGAAACTGGGTTACTTAAGCCCCCTTTAAATAAAGGGAATTGCAGGTTATATTTCTTAACTTGACAATAGCCAGAGAATACCTTCTCTTCTTTTAATAGTACCACCTCTTTTTTTACAAATTGTGGTTTCCACTGTATAGTCATGATATACTCCTTCAAAAAATGTTAGATGTTTAATTGCTTATGGATTTCAACACTGCACGTTTCAACATGGTACAACAACAGATACGGCCGTGGGATGTGTTTGATCCACAAATCCTAGAGCTGTTTGCGACTATTCCTCGCGAACAATTCGTCCCCCAAGATTTTCAGCAACTCGCCTTTAGTGATACCTTTCTTCCCATTGGGCATAATCAAGTTATTTTTCCACCTAAATTAACCGGTCGTATATTGCAATCTTTAAATTTAAGAAAGGAACACTCGGTCTTAGAAATAGGAACTGGAACTGGCTATTTAACTGCATTACTCTCTCAATTAGCCAAAAGGGTCACAACAATTGAAATTATCCCCGAACTGGCCAAAGAGGCACTGCAAAATTTAAAATCTTTAAATCTCCATAATATTACTTTACTCATTGGAGACGGCCTTCAAACCTGTACTAACGAAGATCGATACGACGTGATCATTCTCACTGGCTCTCTTCCTATTTTACCTAAGATTTTACGTGAGCAATTATCTATTAATGGCAAACTGTTTGCCGTAATAGGAAAATCTCCCGCGATGTCTGCACTGTTATTAACTCGAATAAACAAAGAATATTGGAGAGAGAAAATTTTATTTGAAACAGAACTCCCACCCTTGCTTTATTCTTCTAAAAAACCAGGGTTTCAATTTTAAGCTATGCATAAATATTTATTATTTTTTATTACCTTATTAATGGTTTTATCTAACGAAGCTAGAACAGAAGATCTCTTAACGATTTATCATCTGGCAAAAATCAACGACCCAACCATCCAAGCTAAAAGAGCAGAACAACTGGCAACATTAGAAGCAAAACCCCAAGCACTGGCAGACTTCCTTCCCGTTATTACTGCCAGTGCTAACAATGCAGCCACTAGTCAAAGAGCCACAAGCAATAACGCTTTAAGTTTTTCCGAAACAGGCACGGCAACCACGTCAACTCAAGTGGTTCATTACAATCAAAGTACTTATGGCCTTACTTTAAATCAACCTATCTTTTATTACAAACAATGGATTGCTAATGCCAAAGCCGACGAACAAGTTAAAGGCGCCAATGCCACTTATGGTGCCGCAGAGCAAGATCTCATTGTACGAACGGTACAAAGTTATTTTGCCGTATTAAAAGCAGTAGATGCTTTAAAATATGCAAAGGCACAAAGGAGAGCTATTGCAAAATTTTTAGAACAAACAGAACAGCGCTTTAAAGTTGGATTAATTGCCATTACCGATGTACAAATTGCAAAAGCTCAACACGACAATGCTTACGCCCAAGAAATTACCGCCGAAAACGAACTGGCCAACCAAAAGGAAAACTTGCGAGAAATTGTAGGAAAACCTATTGAGCATGTCTCTTTCTTAAGGGAGAACTTAACATTAAAAACTCCCGAACCCGCTAATTTAGAGCAATGGGTTAGTACTGCGTTAGAACAAAACTTAAGTCTTCAAGCTTCTAGATTTAAAGTGAGAGGTGCACGTGCAGATATTAAAATGACTGAATCCGATCACTTACCCACTTTAAATGTGCAAAGTGATCTGCAACGACAAACCAGCACACCCTTGTATGCAAGTAATACCACTTCCGATGTCATGTTGAAAGTAACATTGCCTATCTTTAGTGGTGGAAAAACTCGCTCTAAAACCAAACAAGCGGTTTACACCTATGAGCAAAATCAAAAAGAAATGGAATCCGAATATCGCCAAGTAGAAAGTAGTACCCGACAGGCTTATCGAGGTGTGCTTACACAAATTAGCCAAGCTAAAGCACTAAAACAAGCGATTATTTCAAATGCCAGCGCTCTTAAAGCAACAGATGCTGCTTTTAATGTTGGCACACGTACTATTGTCGATGTCCTTAAAGCACAAAGTGATTTAATACAAGCTGAGCAAAACTATGCTAACGCACGCTACGATTACATTCTACAAAGCGTTCAATTAAAACAATCTGCCGGAACATTAAGCCCTGAAGATGTTCAACATATTAATGGATGGTTAACAGACAACCTAAAAGAAGATCATGCTTAGTGATCTAAAATTCAGGTGCGAAGGGTAATAAGCTTCTGTGCAAGATCTACGATCTTAGAGACTGCACCACGATTTTTTTCTACCACTTCCTTGCCAGAACTTCCTGCTTTTTTACGTTCTTGCGGTAGTTTAAACCAATGTAAAACTGCCGCTGCCAATGCATGGCTGTCTGATACTTGTACAAGTGCTTTTGCTTCTAATAATAATTGCGTGATCTCTACAAAATTGTGAATGTGCGGTCCTACAATAACAGGTATACCTACAGCGACTGGCTCTAAAGTATTGTGTCCCCCAACAGTCACGAAACTCCCTCCCACAAACGCCACATCTGAAGCTGCATAAAAAAGGCTAAGCTCTCCCATGGTATCTCCCAAAAATACCTGCGTTTCTAAAGTAACGGGCGCTTGACTACTTCGCAAAACTACGGAATATCCTTGGTTTTGTACTAATGTTGCAACGGATGAAAAACGTTCTGGATGTCTTGGCACTAAAATTAACAATGCATCTTTAAATTGTTTTTGTATTTCACGAAAAGCGGTTAAAACTTGTTCTTCTTCTCCCGCATGTGTACTTGCCGCTACGAAAACCAGTCGATCTTTCCCCCAATTGTCTCGCAATTTTTCTGCCTCTATTTCTATTCCTTCTTTCAATGGCACATCAAATTTTATGTTACCTGTTATCATCAAACGTTTAAGTGCTAAGCCCAATTCAACAAAGCGCGCGCCATCTCGCTCTGATTGCGCTGCAACAAGTGTCACACAGTCTAACATCTGTTGTGTGATCAATCTTAAACGACCATATCCTTGCATCGAACGCGGCGATAAGCGTGCATTCGCAACCATGACAGGTATTTGAAGTTGTTGACACTTCCATAAACAATTTGGCCATAGCTCGGTTTCCATCAAGATCAAGAGCTTTGGCCGAATAGTATTTAAAGCCCTGGCTATACACCAAGGTAAGTCATAAGGAAAATAAACATGAAAGATCTCGGTTCCAAATGTACTTTGTATACGAGCTGAACCTGTAATGGTCGTTGTTGTAACTGTAATGGGAAGGGTTGGAAAACGTTTTTGAAACTCACGAATCATGGGGATCGCTGCGATGGATTCTCCCACAGATACTGCGTGGATCCATAAACCACCAGGCTGTAACGGAAATTTAAAAATCCCAAAACGCTCCAGCCACCGATCTCTGTAGGCTGGGTTCTTCAAACCTCTATACCATAATCTGAGTAATATAACTGGAATAGCCAACACAAAAAGTGCGGTATAAAGCCACCGTAATAAGCGCTGCACAAAGGATAACATAGGGTAAATCATCGCATGTACGCTGTAATAAGTCTATGCTTCTTCTAGTGTTTACCTAAGGCCAAGGCAAGGTGCCCTAAGTAATGATCAATCGCCTGTTGCATGGCGTAAATAGCATCTTGTAGATCGCCCACTTGAAAACTAATGACATCGTCGGAATTTAATACTTCACCACAAAATACACCCACCTCTGGAGAAAAAAAAATCTTTGCTATAAAGCCTTTATATTGGAGCTCCACGATAACCCTTTAAGTAATAAAATTAACTATTATGTTCGGATCTGAAGGACAATCCTAACCATCGCCGCTGGCTTTGCACCTTTCTTGCACATTTTGTTATTATCCTTGATATGAATGAAAAAACCATTTTTACCGATGTCGCCATTTTTGGAGGAGGGATTGCTGGACTTTGGGTGCTCAATCGGCTCCGAAATTTGGGATATCAAGCTTTTCTGTTTGAAACAAGCAGTCTAGGTAACGGGCAAACTATCAAATCACAAGGAATCATCCACGGCGGGCTCAAATATGCATTAACAGGATTTCTAACTGGATCCGCAAATGCCATTGAGTCCATGCCAAAACGTTGGAAAGATTGTTTACAAGGAACAGGAGAAATTGATCTACGCCTTGTAAAAATACTTTCAAATGATCAACTACTCTGGTCTACAGGCAGTCTCCACTCCGAAATTGCCAGTTTTTTTGCAAGTAAAGCACTAAATAGTCGCGTACAAAAGCTTAACTTCGACCAATACCCTCCTCTGTTACAAAATGCCTACTTTAGAGGCCACGCCTACAGGTTAGAAGAAGTTGTTTTGGATACCCCTTCTTTGATCCAAACATTAGCCCAGCCGTATAAGAATTGTATTTTTAAAATAAATTCCACTGAAGCATACAAATTCCAAGTTCAACCACACAATCCGCAACATATCGTATCTTTTAAGTGCCACTCGGGTGAAAAGATCTTTAACCTGGAAGCAAAACGCTATCTATTTACGGCGGGAGAAGGAAACGAACAATTGGCTTCCTTCTTACCAAATGCACCTGCCATGCAGCGACGCCCATTACAAATGGTCTTAGTTAAATTCAATTTACCTTATACTTTTTTTGCACACTGCATCGATAACGGAGCCAACCCTAGGATCACCATTACAACACATTCAACACAAGACGGTAAAACCGTGTGGTACTTAGGTGGAAAAATCGCTGAAGATGGCGCATTGAGAACCCCAACGGAACAAATTGAAGTAGCAAAAAAAGAGCTAAAGGTACTATTTCCGTGGCTAGACTTAAAAGAGACAAAGTGGGCAAGTTTCTTTATTGATCGCGCTGAACCTAAACAGCCTGGTGGAAAACGACCCGATACTATTTTTATTCAAGCAATTGGTAATACAATCATTGGCTGGCCAACCAAACTAGCACTCTCCCCTGTACTTGCAGACGAACTGATTACTCTTTTAACACAACAATCTATACAACCTTCCCCCACTCCTAAAGAGACTATATACGCCGAACAATTGGAAAGTCCCAAGATTGCGCTACCACCTTGGGAAGAATTGTTTATTTAACCATGAGGTAAGTTCCTTCTGGTTATTCCAGCCTGCGTTTTATAATATTCGTCCGCCATTTTTAAGTATTGCCCAAGTTTATGTTGTTTTTTAGTCACTCCAAGGGATTGGTTATATTGCGCCATCAAGTCTGCCACTTTTTCAGAATGTCCTACCTTTCCTGTTTGCAATATCTTTTTTAAATTAGCAGCAACCTCATGTTTTTTAAGTGGATCACTTGCTAATTTCACACGTGAAAGAATTGTGGGTTTTTTAGGTTTTTTTTTTTGAAGATACTGGTCAAGGCTTTCCACTAAAATTTCAGGGTTACTATTGTGTTGTTGTTAGTCTTCCACTATTTTTGTTATTTTTTTAAGCTTCCCCATAATCTCACCTGCCTGATTTGGGTCGCTTTCAAGTGCTGCAAGGTACATGCTCTGCAATAAAGAAAACCGATATGCCAGTAAAAGATTTTTCTGTAATTTCAGATCCTCCAAAGAATCTTTACCCTGCCAAAAACTTTTCCACTCTTCGCTATTCACCAACAAATTATCTATCTCATGCAAAACAGCAAAGACACCATGCTTATCTTCATCAACTTTATCACCCATTACTTGGTATGCATCTAAAACAGAAGCCGCTCCAGCTTGTTTTTCAAATTTTTTTAATATAATTTTAGCGCAATCTTTGAGAAACCTTTGATGCTCTTTTGAATCAAATTTTTCCCAATCATCAAAGAATCTTTGGATCTTACCCCTTTGCAACTGTTTCAATTTAGCCAGAATAACGTCATTAGAGCCGTTTTCTTCTTTTAATTGTTCTCTTAAATATTGTATAAAATTCATAGAAGTCTCTCCTTTCTAGCGTGTATCACCTTGGGTTAGATAAATCTATAGGGCATAAGTTCTCTTATTTGGAAATCGAGAATATACACACTTGTTCCTACAGTGAAACTTTTTATAACTTATTTGGAATCGTTCTTAAAAGGAAAATGGCTAAAAATCCAATAAAAATCAATAACAAAAAATATAACAGTGGGATAATTTGAATTTGTGTTATATGCCAAAGCCAAAAACTAATAATAGGTGCACTTCCCGAAAAAACACAAGAACCAATGGCATGACCAAAACTCGCTGCCCGATAGCGTTCGCCAATACTAAATTTTTCAAGCAACACTACAAAACCAGGCGCTTGAAAAAAAGAAAGCAGTCCAGACGTTAACCAAATTATCCAAACTGGCATAATACCTTGATAGAGCATCATGGCATTTAAAAATGCTACCCCTACTAGACCATTTAAAGAAATTTTTAATAATTTCTCCCTACCAAATCGATCGGCCAATATTCCTGCTATTGGCGAACAAAACGTATAGACCAACATTGCTTGCGAAATGGCAAGTGAAACCTTTTCGGGTGTTAGAATATGGAGTGTTTTGCTTAAATAATTCCCAAAAAATACCAAATAAAAATGGTACGTTCCACCACAAGCACCACACAATAACACAGTTGCAAAGATTGCACGTTTATTTTTCTTGAAAATCTTTAAAAGCGGATCTGGAGATAATGCCACCTTGATTTTTAAATACTTTATAAATTCTGGTGGTTCCTTAAGGTAAGAACGGCTCCAAAAAACTAAAATTCCCATGACGCCCCCTATAAGAAACGGAATACGCCAAGCGTATTCATAGGCATTAAGAGCAACTACAAACGAAGAAACAAGAGAAGCCAAGTAAATTCCGAGCATCCATGCAACACCAGTTAAACTATTTGCAAAGCAAGGTGAGGATTTCCCAATAGATTCATAAATTAAGATCCGGGCACCATCGGACTCACCTGCTGTAAAAACACCTTGCATTACTCTGAAGCTTAATAATAAAAAAGGTGCCAACCATCCTATTTGATCATAAGTTGGCATTAACCCTATTAGCGTGGTGGGTACTGCCATACCAACCATGCTCATTTTTAAAGAAACACTGCGGCCAAACCGATCGCCAATCGTTCCAAAAAACAAAGCACCTAAAGGTTTCGATAAAGATCCCCCTAGAAAAATAGCGAATGTTTTTAATAAAGCAATGGTGGTACTTTCTTTAGGAAAAAATTGATCTGCAAGAAGACTGGCGCAAAAGCCATATAATGCATAATCGTAGTACTCAACAATCGTGCCTAAAATTGCAGGCAACAGTACCTTTATTTTTGCAGAATCAAAATAAGACTTGTCAACAACTGCTGATTTAAAAGTCGCCATATCACTCTCCCTCCGCTGGTATTACCCAGATCAGGTATTAAGGGTTAAATGCCCCATGCATTTTTTCAGCCAGCCAAGGAACTTCTTGGCGGCACCCCTGGTGAACCTAAAGCTTAATTAAAGAAATTGCTCTTGTAAAGAGGGAGGTTAAAGTCAACAATATTGAAGGATCCTAACCACTCCAGCTTGAGCCATGGGTTTAGCATATAATGGTTTTTTAAACACGTTTCTTTTTGATAGTAAGGGAGAAACACTTAACTTAAAGCCATCTCTTAGGCAAACAAAGGCTGTTACTCCGAGTTATTGTAAATGTTAAATACGCCCTTTTGGAAAATAAATAAAGATACACTAATAAAGTCCCTTCACTCTGATGAAAAAAGCGGCTTAAGTTTTGCCGAAGCCAAAAAGTTACTTAAAAAAGTAGGTAAAAATAAAATTAAAAAACAAAAAGACTCTATTTGGTTTAGCCAAATTATTGTACATTTTAAAAATCCATTAATATTACTTTTGTTAGTCGTTGGTGCTATTTCTTTGTATTTAAGGGAATTTCCAAATTTTATAATAATTTCTATAATTACGGCTATTAGCGTTACTTTGGATTTTTACCAAGAATATAAAGCATTAAGTACAATTGAATCTTTAAAGAGATTGGTTGCCTTAAAAAGTACGGTTATCCGCGATAACCAACTGCAAGAAATTGAAGTATATAAATTAGTCCCAGGAGATATCATTTTATTAAGAAGTGGCGATCTTGTTCCAGCAGACTGTAAACTTATTGAATCTAAAAATTTATTAGTGGACCAATCCTCATTTACTGGGGAAGCTTATTATGTTGAAAAAACTGCTCAACCTATCAATTTTATTTCTACCAACAACATTGCTGATATCAAAGATGTGGTGTTTATGGGAAGTACTGTAATAGGCGGATCAGCAAAAGCTCTCGTTTGTCAAACAGGAACCAGAACAGAATTCAGTAAACTAATAGCAGCATCTTCTTCAAAACCTCTTATGACAGCCTTTGAAATTGGAGTGAAAGATTTTGGACTATTTATCATGCGTATCAGTATATTATGCAGCTTAGCGGTACTCTTGATCAATACAGCATTGCACAAAACTTTACTTGAATCGTTTATTTTTGCAATAGCAATAGCGATCGGTATTACACCAGAACTTTTACCTATGATTTTCACGGTAACTATAGGCACCGGCATAAAAGAAATGGTTAAAGAGCGACTCGTCATTAAAAGACCTATCGCTGTCCAGAATCTAGCAAGCATGAACATATTATGTACAGATAAAACCGGCACATTAACAGAAGGCAAAGTTCAACTAACAGAAATGGTTAATTTTGAAGGCATTAACCACGAAGAAACATTACAATTGGCATATATTAACAGTTATTTTCAACAAAGCCATCATAGCTTGTTGGATGATTCCATTATCCACCACAAAAGCTTTGAAATTAAAAATTATCAAAAAATTGATGAAATACCCTTTGATTTTGAAAGAAGAATGTTGTCTATAATAGTTAAAACCCCTGAACAAACCCTATTAGTTAACAAAGGCAGCCCTGAAAATGTTATCAATACATGCACCCATTATCAAAATTTAAAGGAAATTAAACCACTAAGTTATGAAATAAAAACACAAATTGAACATCTTTGTAATAACTACTTTAAGAAAGGCTACAGGGTACTTGCGCTTGCTTATAAAAATATAAAGGGGCTTCGCCAGAATTTTACAGTGTCTGATGAAAATGAACTTATTTTCTCCGGATTAATAATCTTTATTGATCCCCCCAAGATCAGTGCAAAAGAAGCTTTAAAAAAGTTAATAGAAAGTGGTGTTGATATAAAGGTTATCACAGGAGATAGCGAATTAGTAGCTAGAGATATTTGCGAAAAACTTAACTTAAACATTTGTCGCACTTTAGAAGGAAGTGAAATTCAGCTGCTAAACGATAAAGCTTTAGGAATTAAAGCGGAACATACCGACTTATTTTACAAAATTTCCCCTTTACAAAAAAGTCGAATTATTTCAGCACTTAAAATGCAAGGACATGTTGTTGGATATCTTGGAGATGGCATCAATGACGCACCATCACTACACATAGCAGATGTTGGTATTTCAGTTAATACCGCTGTGGACGCAGCTAAAGAAGCCTCGGATATAATTATGCTCGATAGCGAACTTAATTTATTATATAATGCTGTTCTAATCGGCCGAAAAACCTTCGCTAATATTATGAAATATCTAATGGTAACGACCAGCTCTAATTTTGGTAATATGTTAAGCATGGCGTTAGGTTCTTTGATACTACCATTCTTGCCAATGCTTCCGGTACAGATCCTAATAAATAACCTACTATATGATATCGCAGAAATCCCTCTACCCTTAGATAGAGTTAGTAAAGATTACCTTAAAAAACCAAAAAAGTTTGATGTAAAGTTTATCTATAAATTTATGCTAATTTTTGGTATTATTAGTTCAGTATTTGACATCATTACGTTTTATATTTTATTGTACATTATAAAAGTTGGACCAGAATTTTTTAGAACCGTTTGGTTTCTACAATCGCTTGCTTCACAAGTATTGACAATATTTATATTTAGAACAAAAGACGATCTTTCATACATTAATCCCCCACTGGTTTTAACTTTAACTATCTTTTGTATTATCAGCCTCTCAATTATCTTAACCCTCCCACCATTTGCTGCATATTTTGGTTTTGCAACCTTAAATTTTAACCTCTTTCTCTTCGTGGTGTTTATGGTAGGCTCCTACCTTTTAACAATAAAAAAAATAAAAAATATTATCTTCTTTCAAAATAATATCTTTAATTGAGTGCATTTATCAGTTATCTAAATTATTAGAAAAATTCTATAGAAAAATGGGTAAAAAAAAGATATAGTAAACGAATTAAAATGCGACTTAAGAAGGCCTTATATAAACTCTATAAGCCATAGGTAATAAAGAAAATGCAACACAGAATTTTAGGCAATACTGATTTAACAGTTTCTCTTATTGGTTTAGGCACTGTAAAATTTGGCCGGAATGAAGGGGTTAAATATCCAAAACCTTTCGAAATTCCAAGTGATGCACATATTTCTAAACTTCTTGCCTGCGCGCAAGAACTTGGGATCAACCTATTGGATACCGCTCCTGCATATGGCAATAGTGAAGAACGTTTAGGAAAATTTATTAAAGATTCCCGCAAAGAATGGATCCTCGCTACAAAAGTGGGAGAAGAGTTCATCAATGGGGAGTCGTGTCACAACTTTACACCGGAACATGCGAATACTAGCATAAAACGCAGTCTTAAACGACTTCATACTGATTATCTTGATATTGTTTTAGTGCATTCAGATGGCAACGACGTTCATAACATCCAACATTTCGGCATTCTAGATTATCTTTTTGAACTAAAAAAACAAGGAATAATTCGTGCTATTGGAATGTCTACCAAAACAGTAGAGGGTGGGCTATTAGCCATTGAAAAATCAGATGTGGTAATGGTTACCTATAACCCAATACACACTATAGAACAACCTGTTATTGCAAAAGCTTTTACTTTAAACAAAGGGATCTTAATTAAAAAAGCCTTGGCAAGTGGACACATTCAACAAATTCCAGGTAGTGACCCAGTTGCTACTTCTTTACAGTTTATCTCAAAAGAACCTGGGGTTAGCAGTATTATTCTAGGCACTTTAGATCTCAAGCACCTAATTTACAATGTTGGTATGGTTAGTGGTAATTAGTGCGTTATTCTTTAGTAGAATTCAATCGTACTAATGCTATGATAGAATAAAGGCTTTATCTCCTCAAAATATTTTTCAGAAGCAAAGCATTCGAGCCAAATGATATTATTGTTGTGGATTGTCAAAAAAGACACTTGCATTTTATTGATACCACTTGCATCCACATACTTTTCTACTTGAGTGAGCCATTCCATTTGGTTAAATTTCACTAAATGGGCTGGCTCTACTATTTCATGTGAGGGATCAGTCTGTAAAAGAAGCCTCATACTATTAAACAAATCATTCTTATTAGTAATGTTTTTCCCTGGTATTATTTTTCCTTCGTATATGTCCATGCTCGCCATATTTGCTCTTATGGTTGATGTCGATGCAGCTGGTCGATTTTTAAAATCAACAGATGAAAAGATAGCTTGTAATGCCTGGGGCTGTCCCGGCATCAAAATATCTATTTTACTTCGTGGATATACAAACCAACCACTGGGGCATTTAATTCGATATCGTTTCGTAGGGTTATCGTAAAAATCTAATGACTGAGATATTTTTTTAACGGTTTGTAATTTTGTACTCTCGTAACTTGTTTTTTTAAGAAAGTTAAGTATAAAGTCATCGCTATTGCGTACTACCACATAGCGATACTCTATCGGATCCAAATAAATAAGTGTCGCTGAATTATCGTTTCCAATAGTATTTCTTAAAAGATATCCACCGAACCATCCTTTTTTGTAGCTTACCTGGTAAAAGGTAATGGTGAACGGTGTAGTATCATTACATTGAATTGTTTTATCCAAAATATAATTGCATTTATGCATCGTTGTGAAGGTTATGTAGTCTACGGGTATCCAAATGATTCTTGGATATATGTAAGGAATTGATAATACAACGAAAATTACAACAAAAATCAATTTGCTTATTATTTTAGGACTCCTAATCTTCATTATTGT
>CADEGZ010000010.1:19994-30409 GCA_902827015.1 uncultured Pseudomonadota bacterium | reverse complement strand
ACATTCCTTAATGGTTGAAATAAATACAATTCCATTTTGTCTTGCCCACCTGCAAGTCTCTGCATGTCTGGATATAATTCCTAAAATTTGATGACCTTGCTCTAAAAGTACCTGAGCACATTGAAGTCCAAGATTTGTTTCACTAATGATATAGCAGCTAAAAAAGTTTGTTGATTTATTATTCAATATTTGCGTCATAGAAGCTGCCTTCCTAATTACCAAAAATATGAACTATAAAATGATAGGTATCTTACCGGCATCTTTATCATTCACACTCTTTTCTTGCCGTCAATTTGTAATCTCCGCATCTTTTAGACTTTTTGGTCTCATATCGGTCCATACTTCTTTAATATAAGCAAGACATTCATCTTTTGGTCCAAATTTACCTACGTATCTCCAACCATATGGTAATTCTTTTTTTTTTGGCCAGATTGAATATTGTTCTTCAAGATTAATAACGACTTCAAATATTTCTTGATATTCACCTTTAACCATGTGTTATTTCTCCATTGATCTTCATTTGATTATTTATCCTTTAATTTACGTTTGGCCATTTTTCACAAGTAGTGCATGCAGTCCATCTTCTACATGTTTACCACATGAAATTACCGGGGGGCTATTTGTTTCTGCTTCGCGATTATTTGCTGTGAATGGACGTATCATAGTGTTGTAACTTGGCTTAACAAAAAAGGGTAAACATAAGCGTTCAGCGTTTACATGTTTGACACGATGATTTGGCGCGTGAAAATAATTGTTAGTAATATAGGCCATATAGGTTCCACAATGTACTAAAAGATTTTCATCAGATGTGGGGACATCGTAAAAGCCATCTGCCATTTCAACTTGTGCGTTAGGAATTGGAGTTTGAAAAGCAATGCTTATAAGTGAAACATCTTGGTGTTCTCCAAAACTAATTTTTGTTCCATCAGACGCTATTTTTACTGGTGGGTAATTTTCTAAAAAAGGATATCGGATCAATGTTGCGGAACAAAGAGTATCATCTGCATGAAAATAAGAATCAAAGAAATTTTCAGATTTACCTAGAGCCAAAGCAAAGCCTCGAAGCAGGACTAATGATAAATGATACATATTCCAATAGTAGCCTTCGCAAAATTGTCTAAAATCAGGATGTTTTTCAGGATCAGGCCAAACATTGACTTCATGCATTTGGTTTTTAGCTTTAATCATCGGGTGATCTACTGTGAAATTAGGGTTGAGATAATAAAATGATTCAACAGCTTTTTTACCTGGCATTGCCATATAATAACCACTGTGATTGCGTGAATTATTTTTATTGTAAGCGTTAATTGCTAGGTTCCACTTTTCGTATTGGGTTATTGTTCCAAAGAATTTATTTGCAACCTTCTGTAGTTTCCTAACATCAATTCCATGACTAGAAATGTAAAAAAACCCAGTTTCTTTGCATGCCGCACTTATTTGGTTTGCAACATATAATTTAGATGTTAGGTTATTTCCGGAAAGTGGGGAAATGTCGATAGTAGCTATGTCAATAAATGTACTCATTAATTTCTCCGATGAAGTGTCAATAAGCTCAATAAGCAAATATGCCTTTAATTTCCAAATATTTAGCGCATTTATCCTTCCTTTGCCGTGGTGATACGATTTTCTCTTCGTTGATTGAAAGTTTTAGTCGTTTCAAATATCCTACTTGACTAGCCTGTTTAAAAGTACCATGAAATTATATTGCATATCGCACAATCTGATCATTCCAGCCACTCCTATTAGTCATCTTCTTCATCCAAAACTTTATCTAACAAATTTAAACGCTTTATATTAATCATAAAACTTAACTTTTATGAGCTTTAACTACTTGTATCCCTAAATCAACCATCAATTTACCTTGATACTTACGTTTACACAACACTTTAAAGTTATTAATCACATCCTCAATTAATTGAGGGATGATCTCTACTGGATAACACTGATAAAAAATCGGTAGTGGTTCAATAAATTTACGAAATACATCGATGTTGGGTAACAATACTGGATCACAAATAGTTTCGATCAAATCAATTTTGAAATCTGCCATTTTAAGCAGCTCTCTATATTCCTCATCGGAATAAAATTGAACATTCGATTGGTAATCTTTTGTGTATGCTTGCCATTGAGGTTTTCTAACAGTTTCAAAAACGACAGTTGTGACATCATCACTTTCATCCTTGCTTGGTAAAATAAATAAGATTTTTCCTTTAGCCTGTAACGCTTGATTCACTCGTTTAAGCATTTCAGCTTGATCTAAGATCCAATGTAAACAAAAAAATGAAACTATATAATTAAATGTATTTTGTTCATTAATTTCTAAAGCATTCTGCACTTTAAATTTAAGGTTTTGAACGCATGAATATTTTTGTAAAGCATAGGTAACCATATTTTCAGAACGATCCATTCCAATTATTTGGCTATGAGGAAAGTTCTCAGCAATTTGTGCAGTTATCCCGCCATCGCCACATCCTATATCAAGTATCACGCTATGATTGTTAAATTGATAACCTTGTAGTATTTTATGTACATAATAGCGGTGGATAAAAGACCCTTCTTCATATTTTTTAGCATCCCACACATAAGTATTAATAGAAGTCACGCTTTCCTCCAGCTTTGTCCATTTTCATTAGTTCTACGCAAAATATAATATGCCTATTTCTTGATCTTGCTCCATTTTTTTGGAGTCACCGTTAAGCAACATTTCCTCCTTGTGAGTATTGCTCAAATTGAACCGGAAAGCAATACACTAATGTAACCTGAGTTTGGGGTTTTATAAGAGGGGTTGATGTAAGTAAGATACTGATTTTCTTAGGAACTCAGTATGACTCTTATGCACCAGCTAATATAGCAATTGTCTTATACCTTATCCCTAACCACACTAAATGTGGTTAAATCACTTGGGGGCACTCGAGTGAAGGGAGCAAAATATGCTGTCCACTGTCTTAAGACATTGATCTTGTAATCGAGATTTTGCAATTTGCTGTTTGTAAGATCGAACGGCATCTTGGGCAATCACCTAACAAGTGATATAGCCTGTGTTTATGAGACTGATCTAAACAAAGGTTCACCCGGTGCATTTTTTATGTTATCAGAAGCAAGGAAACACTAAGATGGTGATGCACTTAGGTGTTGACGTTGGTTGCTAAATCGAAATTTGATGCTGCTTTGCTGCAAGACAATAAATTCAAGATCAGAGCTTTTAAAAACAATACCCAAGGCTTTGAAGAATTATGTGGTTGGTTAGGAATGGAATGGGAACATTCGCTTTCCTCGGCGGACAGTGATAGTCTAGAACATGTAGAGTGGTGTCGACAAATACGATTGATCCCTCTTAAAAAATCTGAGCGTACATTTATTACCTACCTTGAAAAGTCAGAAATGGATGCATTATTGAATACGCCTGATCGAACAACCGACCAGGGCCAGAGCGGAATAAAGCTAAACCAGTTAAAAGTAGACTCTACCACAACACCAGTTAATTGAGGTTTGTAAGGTTCCAACACTTGTAAAACAACATCTAAGTTATTTTCCAATCTCTTTTGATATATTGATTCTCCTTTATCATTAAGGATGACCAATACATTGTTGTTTGAATGTAGATCAATTTCAGCGTATAATTGCGTGATGCTTCTCCTGTTGGCGATAGTTATTTTGATAATCTAACTTTACCGCTGATTCGAGATAGTATTTATATGATTATCATTCCATTGTTATCTGAGGATCCCAGCAACCGCCCGAAATGGTAAGACAAAAAAGCTTGTTAGTGGTGAATTGTAAGCCCGAAGTGCGGTATAGTTGCCTATAGATTAAGTAAATTTTTATGTAGGCTAATACATTAAAAAGCATGTTTTTTTGGGTAAAAAATATGTTGTTTAAATATCCTAATGTCTAAATTTTAAAGAATGATGGAAAATCCTCATGTAGTAGCGTCCCGTGGCAAGAAGCGGCTTTTATGAATTTCTTTGTTTAGGCAATCTGAATTTTAGCATGAACGGCTTCCAATATTTTAACATTATCGTACTAATTAATAATAAGGACATTCCGGCCGTCAATGGGGTTGTTACTCCAAATTTTTCAAGGTAACTTGACAACAAAGGGGTAATAGCCCAAGCAACAGCAATAATTGCTTCTGAAACACCCATAATCCAGCCTTGTTCCTGTTCAGCCACTATTCCAGAAAAGAGTTTAATTAAAATAGAATAAGCAGTCGACATTGTAATTCCCAAAATGAAAGCTGCTGCCCAGACTATGCTGTTATGAATATCGTAAATAGTCAAAAAAATACATAATGTTGCAAGGCCAAGTGCAATGGTAGCACTGATATTATCCACTAAATATTTTGTTACGATTCGAACAACCCAACAGGATCCTATTGCAAACCCTATTCCAATCAAAGTCATAAATAAACTTAAATCTTGGGAGCTGAAATGATATTTTTTTAAAAGATAAATTGAAATAAATTGAAAATAAAAACTCCAACCTAGCTGCATGAAGAGAAAAACCCCGGCAAGAAACTGGATACTTTTAATTCTGAAAGGGGCTATTAAAAAATTGATGCTGTGGGATAAACTTAAGGGTATATATTGTTTGGGTACAAACGTCTCTTTAAAAAAAGTTAATAAACTTAAATTAAGCAAAGTTAGTAAAGCAGAAAAATAAAATGGGGTGGAATAATGGAACCAGACAATAATATTGTTGTTTGCAAAAAAGCCGCCAATTAGAGGTCCCAATAAAAATCCAAAAGACGCAAAAAATATTACAAAACCTAAATTGCTTGCTTTATTGTGCTCGTCGCTAAGATCTATCACTGCCGCTTGTGCAATCGGCATACTTCCTGCTGCTAAGCCCGCTATCGCACGACTAAAAATTAAAAGTGAGACGTTTTGCAAGTCCACGGCGAGCCCTGAAAGAGTATAGCCTATACAGGCTCCTATTAAGCAAATCATTAGGATTTTTTTACGTCCCAATTGATCGGAAAGGCCGCCAAGCAAAGTAGCGCCAAAAAACGTAGTGATTGGGAAAATCGACAATGTTATGCCGTACCAAAAACTTCTTAAGTTTTCAGGACTCCCGATGCCTAATATCGCACCTTGGCTGTCCATAAAAACAGGTACAAGAATGGGATAAATAATTGCAAATCCCATATGATCAATCAGAATAAGCAAACAAAGAGGCAGCAATGGATGTTTAAAAATCCGCGCATATGCCATACAGACATCCAAAATATGAGGAAACAATGTAAGCAAAGGATTTTATTTTATCGAAATAGCAATAAGTTAGTCAAGAGAGGCACAGCCTGCACAGCGATTCTAATTTTGCAGAATAAAATAAAAATTTAATGGTTTTTAGAAAAGATGAATGGGCAAAGTGCAAAATAAGTACATAGGTCAAATATGAATATCCATTACTATTACATTTATAAAGGTAGTCTGTGATAAAAATGAGGTTATCTTGTACTAAAAAGCTGACTTTATAAATAAAAAATATTGGAGGGAACTATGAGTATGCCATTTTAAACCTTTGACATTTGAAAATATACTCAGTTATTTGTGCAAAGCCAAAAATTTTCATAGTAACGTATTGGCAATAATGTCCATTATTCTTTGGCTAATATTGCTTTAAGTGCTTTTGCTGTTTTTTTACAGCCAAGACCCATCATTTCTTGCCTACCAGATCAGAGACGCATGCAAAACTTTAAAGTGCAAATAATGCTAAAAATATTTTTGGAATTGCTGAGATCCCCAGTGACAATCACATTGGAGACATACTAGACGAGGTTTCTGCTCAATGTGTTTTTTCGGTATTTGATGATATTTTTGTGGTGTTAAATACCTCAGGGAAATTAGATGAAATACGTTCTTTTAAAAACCAACTTTTGTTTCCTTTGGATGGAACTCAATATTTTTTATCAGGCAAAAATGTGCATTGTGATAAATGTTTAACAAAACAAGAGAAAGATAGTTCTATTACCTATTATAGTGTTTTGATTCCTATTGTGGTGAAACCAGGTTGTTCAATTGTGGTAAGCTTACTACCAGACACCAGAATATATTACACTGCGGGATGGAGCGACTAAACAAGACTGTGAACTTGATGCTGCTAAAAGGTGGGTAGAACAGTATGGTAAAAAATATACTCTCTTAGGGGTTACTATTTTAGGAGATGATTTGTTTTGCAGGGAACCATTTTGTAAGCGATTATTATTAGAAGGTTTCAATTTTATATTAGTATGCAAGTCGGATTCCCATAAAATACTCTACGAATATCTTAAGATTTTTGAAGCACAAGAGGCAGTAAAAACTGTAGAGAAAAAATTTGGACTGGCAAAGGTTATATTGAAAACACTTATCGATATGTGAGCTTTATTGTCCCAAATTTGGGAGAAAAACCTCGTGCTTCCAGCACGTCGTTTCAACTTAAAGATCGATTTGCTACTATGTGAGGATGCAATATTATCGAAAAGCCAGTTACAGCATTTACGATTGTACCTACCACATTGTTTGGATAACCAAATATCGTTATCCAGTTTTGATTGGTGACATTGGAGTCAGAGTGAGGGACTTAGTAAAAGAGAAATGCTCTGAATATGGGGTTGAAATCATTAGAGGCAGAGTGGTTCGAAATCATGTACACATCTATGTTTCAATACCACCCTATTTAAGTGTGAGTAAGTTGGTACAGTACATCAAAGGCAAAACTTCGAGGAAAATACGACAGGAATTTCCTGAGCTTCGCAAACGGTATTGGGGAAAGCATTTATGGGCGGTAGGGTATTTTGTAAGAACGACGGGCAATGTTACCGATAAGATGATTAAAGATTATATTGACAAGCATGAAAAGAAAGATGACCATTATGGCGACTTTCAAGTCGAATAAAGGCATTCATGCCCAATCTCATTCTCTGCACTGAAAGTGCAGAGTGGTTGAATCCTATCAGAGATGGAGAAGAAGCATTTAAAATTATATTTCACAATAGTTTTATTACTAATCATGCTTTATGCGATGAGAATGTAGTTGAAATAGTCAAAGCAGTTAGAAGCCGATATAAGGTGAAAAACGAGAATAATAACACGTTAAAGCGGAACGGTTACAACCTTGAGCATAATTATGGTCATGGTCAGAAGAATTTATCAATGTTATTAGCCACATTTAATATGTTAGCATTTTTATTTCACACGATGTTAGATTTTGGCGATGCTCTTTATCAAGTGGCACGCAAAGCGGTAGGACCAGAAGGGAATTTTTTCAAGAGCTTAGAATTTTGATGAAGTATTTTCTATTTTCAAATTGGGAAGGGATACTTTATCGCATTATTGATTCGGCGAAGCCCGAAGCTGTTGTATGATACAGGGTAAATGTAAATGCACCTTAATAGATAAACAATCAAGCAGTAGAAAAGTGGGGTATTGCCAAAATGATAGATTTTTTATTAAAAAATTAGTTTTTAAATGATTTTTTAATTTAAACAGTTATTGCCACTAGAACCATGTGCGTTGACATATTTCAAAAGAAGGGTGTTTTTCTTAGAAATGATGGTTCAATTAGCCTTATACAAATGTAAGTGCCAACATTCAAAGTTAGAATCACTGCTTTTCAGATAAGCATGAAAAACTGAACTAGTTTACCATAACGAGTTATGATAAGCTTAATTAATTTAAGGATTTGGCGAAAGGAATGTGAAACTAATAATGTAATGATTTGTTTTGCCGATATTATCTGATATTTTTATCAAGATTTTTATTGTATTTTAGAAAGTAGGAGTTCATATGTTAAGTTTGCAAAGCGATAAGATGGAAAAAAGTCAAGTGGATTTAACAGAAGGTGATCGAATTGAAATAATAAAAGAAAAAGACAGGATTATTAGCCAATCTGAGCAAGCAATTACAATAATATCGGTAAAAGAATCTTTAAAACAATCAGCGTATTTAGGTGCTACTATAGGTCTAAATTTGTTGATTGGAACAGCAGGGATGTACCTTAATACGGTATTGCTTGCGCATGTAGATAACGAAGGTAAAAATTTAGCTGCGAGTAACTTAATAAATTCTTACGAGAATGTTGTAATATCTTCGTCTAACGCAATATTGTTTTCTGTAAGCAGTTGTGTAGGAAATGCTTTTGGCGCAAGAAATTTACGAGAAATTCCATCTATCTTGAAAAATGGGGTAATAATTGCGGGCGTTCTAACATTTGTTTCGTTGCCTCTTATACTTACAAGCGGTTTAATCTTAAAGGGCTTAAAACAACCACCTGAATTAGTTGATATTACTCAAGACTATTTTGACGGTTATGCATTTGGTGTTCCCGCTTACTTTCTTTTAGGGATTCAGCAACAAATTTCTTTTGGGACCTTTAATACATTGCCTGCAAACGTAATTAATTTTGCTAATGTCACTTTAACAGTCGGCGTTGGTTTTATATTAATGTATGGCAAGTTGAATTTTCCTGCCTTTGGTGCTCGTGGCTTAGGCTATGCAACTTCGATATCAAATTGGGTGAGTTTAATTGGTTTCACTGCTTATTTAAAATATAGTTCTAGGTTTAGAGATTTAGACTTAATCGCTTTATCTGGAAATTGGTTTGATAAAGAGATTTTAAAAAAATTAGTAAGCATAGGGTTCCCAATAGGGCTTCAAGTGGGAATTGAGTTTACCAGTCTAATAATATCAACAGCGATTATAGGTATGTTAATGACGATTGATGATTTAAAAGCTAATGAAGTAGCTATACAGTATATTTTTGCAGCTGTAGTCCCTATTTGTGGTATAGGTCAGGCAACTTCTATATTGACAAGCCAAGCTAGTGGAAGGAAAAATTTACTTGATGCGAGAAGATTAGCTTATGTGAGTCTGGGGTTAGGCTCTAGTTTTTCGATTTTGGCACTTACTTTGTTTAGTACAATTCCAAATCAACTTATGTCACCTTTTTTAAATGTTGAAGATCCTAATAATGCTCGCATTGTAGGTACAACACGTTATTTATTAGTAATCAACGGGGCAAATCAGATACTTGAAGGTATAAGGATTATTAGCGCTGGAGCACTTCAAGGCACTTTTGCTAACACTGTATACGCAATGGTGGCTAGTGGTATAACCATGTGTTTAATCGCTGTTCCTGTAGGATATGCATTAGGTTTTCCAGCTGGGCTTGGAGTAACTGGGATATATTTAGGTAGAAGTATAGGAATGTTTTTAGGAGGAACTGCTGTAATGGGATATTGGTATAAAAAAATTAGTGCAGCTATCTTAGGTTCGCCTCAACTAAGACATGTTGAAATTAATCAAAATCAATCTGCCCAAATAGTAAGTGAGAGCGAAAGATCAAGGCAAGAAGACGCAGGGGGATTGCATTTCAGTTATAATAACAATACACATAAACAATCCATAACGAAACCATTACTCGAACAAGATAAACCACATACTAATAAGTGGCGTTGTAATATTCTATAGGAGAGGGGTCGATAAGCTTTTTGGTTAGTTTGTTCCGGAATTTTTTTGTGCATATAGAAATTAGTTTAAATTAGGGGTTATTTACCAGTCAGAATCAAAAGTTAATAGACTTAAGCAGGGTGTGATCATGAGACTTTTGTTATATATAGTCTCGGGGTAAATGAGTTACCGGAAAGAAAGTTATACCAACCTAACAAATACTTCTCCCATAATCGAAAATTCATTTCGGTAAAGGTGCTGCATTTTGAAGAAATTTAAAAATTCCTTAAATGTCAGATAATGGGTATTATAAGTCACTTTTTTTGAACAATTCCCAGGACCTTTCAATAACCTTCGGGGTTTTGTAAAAGAAGCTGATGTAAGTAAGATACTGATTTATAAATATAAATTAAGTCATTTAAATGATAGATTATTATATGAGGTCACTAAAGAAATGAGCATTTCGCTACACAAGCCCTTAAGCTATAGAGAAAAGTAGTCCACCGGAAATTACAGGTTGTTTTAAAATATTTGGCCTGGAGACAAGTCATGTCTGTTAACTTGTTTAGTTTCTTTTTGAAATAAGCATATTTATATGCGAGTAATAAATAAAAATTTAAAAGTTATGTGATAAACAAATAAAATAAATGATTTAAAAAGTTGAAATTTTTGACTTAAACATTATTTAAAAAGTTGTTATATTAGGCAACATTAATAGGAGTTCAGAATCATGGCAGAAGTAGCGACTAAGAAGACATTTGAGTTTCAAGCTGAAGTGAAGCAGTTATTACATTTGATGATCCATGCTTTATATAGCAATAAAGAAGTATTTTTGCGAGAACTTATTTCAAATGCGTCTGATGCTGCAGACAAATTAAGATTTGAAGCTTTGCGAAACCCTGACTTAATGCAGGGGGATGTTGATTTAAAGGTCTGGGTATCTATAGATAAAGAGGCTAAAACACTTACGATCCGAGACAACGG
>CADEGZ010000010.1:0-19894 GCA_902827015.1 uncultured Pseudomonadota bacterium | reverse complement strand
AATGAAGAAGAGACGGTTAATCGAGCCACTGCTTTATGGACGCTCCCTAAAACTGAAATTAGTGAAGAGCAATATAAAGAACTATATAAACACATTGCTCACGATTTTGAAGAACCTTTAATATGGAGCCATAATAAAGTAGAAGGAACTTTAGAATATACCTCTTTACTTTATATTCCATCGCGTGCGCCTTTTGATTTATCACGGGGTGACAAAGCGAGAGGACTTAAGCTGTATGTTAAACGTGTTTTCATTATGGATGATGCAGAGCAGTTTCTGCCGCACTACTTAAGGTTTGTAAAGGGGATTATTGATTGTAATGATTTACCTTTGAATGTCTCTAGAGAAATCTTACAAAATCATCGATTGGTGGATACTATTAAAACCGCATTAACTAAGCGAGTATTGAGCATGTTGGAGGAGCTAGCCTCTCAAGACAAAGAAAAATATCAAAGTTTTTGGAATGAATTTGGACAAGTGTTAAAAGAAGGCCTAATAGAAGATTATTCTAATAAAGAGCAAGCAGCAAGTCTATTAAGGTTTTCCACTACCTATGCAAATAGCGAGAAACAGGATGTTTCGTTAGAAGAATATATTGCTCGTATGCCGGGAGAGCAAAGCAAAATTTATTATATTACCGCTCAGACGTTTAATGCTGCTAAGAATAGCCCTCACCTAGAAATTTTTAGGAATAAGGGAATAGAAGTGTTGTTATTAACTGAACGAATTGACGAATGGCTAGTGACGCATTTAACTACTTTTAAAGACAAACCTCTACAATCGGTTGCCAAAGGGGATCTAGGAGAATTAGCAGGAGAGAGTAATGAGGAAGAGAATAAGCAAATAGAGAGTGATTTCACGGAAATTTTAGCTAAAGTTAAAGAAATCTTGAAAGATAAGATCAAAGAAGTCCGATTAAGCCGGCGCTTAACAGACTCTCCTGCTTGTATTGTTGCTGATGAGCAGGATCTTAGTACACAAATGGAAAAAATCATGCGTGCAGCGGGGCAAGTTGTGCCTGTTCATAAACCCATTTTAGAATTAAATGCTAATCACTTAATGATAAAGCAACTAAAGAGGGAAGAGAATCAAACTAAATTTGAAGATTTGGCACATGTACTGTTAGATCAAGCAATTTTAGCGGAAGGCGGTCAGTTGGAAGATCCGATGAGTTTTGTACAACGTTTTAATAAGCTATTGTTGGAATTAACGAATTGATAGCAATAAGTCCAAGAAGGGGGTAGTTGTAACCCAACATCTAATTACGAGTAAGGGATTATAGCTTTGTTAAAGTTTACGTAAAGTTGACTGGGATCTTTTAATTGGGTAAACACTCTATATAAAAAGGTCATTTCACTTAAGGTGCGATAGAGAGTTAATTTAAAGATTTTGGCAACCAATTTGGTTCACTCAGTGGAATATGCTGTACATGATAGCCAAAGCAGGGATGATTAGTTTTGTTGAAATTCAGGAGATAAATAAGCTTGTGAGTATTAAAAGTAAAGTGATTAAAAATACTCTGAGAAATATCTTGGTACTAAATTAACCTTGGGGAAAGGGAAAATTAATATGGGCAATTCGTCAAGCCGATAATATTTCTCAAACTAATTCTGCTGAAAAACTTAACATTAAAAGACAGCATTTATGTGATATTGAACATGGGCGTAAAGCAATTAGTCCTAGACTTGCTTCGAAATATGCCAAAATATTGGGATATCCAAAAGAGTAATTTATTCGATTGACATTACAGGATTTAGTGGACCGTAATTGTTTGAATGTACAGGTTGACATTATGTTAAAGAGATGTAAAAAGTGCGACAATGATTCTAGGATGGCGGCTTAGAGAGAATAAAGTAGTGTGGGCAAATTGTGGGCATGAGCTATACGCAGCTATACTTTTCTCTGTGAATTTGTAGCAGGATCTACGGTAAAATTATCGTTAAAATCAAACAATTAAAGTCTAGGCCCCAAGTCGGGCTTTTAATCCATTGGTTAGGACGCTGGAGGTTGAAGCTAGCATAAAATTATTTTTGTATTCAAGACATTACATCCAAAGATTGTTATAATGGCTCCAAGAAATTTGCGTTGTAGGGTTTTTGGGCGAATGAGTTCTGCATGGTGCTGTATCAATCGTTTTGTGGTGCAGGTGATTAACAACCTAAAATCGGAAGTGGGGATCAAGAAACGCCTAAACACAAATAGATGAGACAGTGTTATTGGCTCACGTAAATGGTCATAATAAAGTCTAAGCTGACAGTGAATAAAAATCAAATGGTAAGCAATTCTAAAGCAAACCAATCGCGAAAGTTTAAATTCAATAAAAATTTTCAACCTATGCCACGTGAAGGAGGTAATGAATTTTATCCAAAGGGCATTTTTGAGTTTAACATCACCAAATTGTTGGCTTTTATTCAGGATAATCCCGATACATTTCCCGTTGAAGCATGTGAAATAAGAATCATTAGGATTTTCCAACCGAGAATTTAGATGAAGCAACCATTCAAAAAGCAAATCTTTCAAATCCTATTCTCTTGGCTGAAATTAGTCCCAATAATTTTAATGTAATTGATGGCAATCACAGATTAGAAAAGGCCTATCGTGATGGTAGGCAAACAATTCTTGCTTATAGAATATTCGCTGAGCAGCATGTTCGATTCCTCACTTCGATTAATGCCTATAAAGCTTATGTGCAGTACTGGAACGACAAAATTAAACACTTGGAAAAGACAATATGCCATCAGAAAAGTCTCGCTATTTAAATAGAAGGTTGCCTTCACCCTTAGATTTTACCGGACTTAAGATCCATCTTGCTTCTTTTGAAGTAGAGCATTTGGCCAATCTCCTTTGGATGAGCGCTCAAACAAACTGTGTGCTTCAAAAAGCGTTGGTTGCTTCTATTGGTTTACGGCTAGCCAATGGAGAGTTTGAAAAGGCCAAGACTGCGATTGATTATGCACTCGATTTTCCTGATTATATTCGCTATTATGAACGAGATTACGGATTGATAATGTATGAGATACACACCACCCTTAACTATTTATATCAAAAAAGCGATAAAGCATTTATTCTAAGGGTTGCTGAATATTTATTTGATTTAGGAAAAAAAGTTGCTGAGTGTTTTGAAGATGATTGGGAGTGGATAATTTCTTTAGAAGATTTTGAAAATTGGCTTAAAACAATAAAGACAAATGCCTGAAGCTATTAAAAATAATAGGGGCATCGTTTCAATCGTTAAACAGCTAACTCAAAATAATATACTGGATACTGAACATGCTCTTCATTAACATCGTAAGTATCGTAAACTTCTTCCATGATGCTCTTCCATTAGCAAGGTATGGGGGCGTTGCTAATATAGTAAAGGTCAATACAAGAAGTGGCTATAGTCTGTGTCACTTTTGTGTCAGTGAGTAGTGAAGCGTTGTGCATGGTCAGGCAACGATAGCGGGCATTGCCAGATAAAATTGTTAATAAAATCAAACCGTTAAAATTAGACCTACTGGCTACGAACCAGGTGGTCGGCCGTTCGAATCGGTCCGGGCGCGCCATAATTCTTCTGTAGAATCAAAGTGTTGGATTCTCTTTGGTTACCGTAAGCTCTGGAATTCATAAAGGGCCATCGTTATTTTGCTTTGTGGTAATCGAATTATTCATTCTCATGAATAAGCTCTGCGACTGCTACCGAGTCAAGATATGCCCGGACTTCTACTATTTTTTGATTAGAAAATCGAGTTATCCAACAATAGTTATTGATGAAAGGTTTTCCATTATTAGCTATAGAAGAAGTGTGCATTTCTACAATTGCGGTATCTGCATCAGTGTAAATTTGAGTCACTTTAAGAGAGAACTCTCCTTTAATAATTTTTTTTAGGCGTCTAAAAGTATGATTTAAAAAATCTTCTTTATTATTATAAATTCCTGCAAGTGGATGAGTTCCCTTTACCTCCCAAAAAACATCATCAGTGACATATTTAAAAAAATCATCCCCATGTTCCAATTTGCTAAACACCGCTTTTACATATCCAGCAGATAATGTCATTGATGTTCTCCTCGTAATAAAATTGCTCTTGAAGATTGATAAAACTATCTTTTAGGATAGTCCAACTGTTAAAAATAATTTATATTTTTAACAGTTTTGTTGCATAAATAGGTATAAGATTGAATTTTCTTATTTATAAAGCTAAATCCATAAAAAATAGTGGCGACACTATCTTTATTTAAAGTTATAGGGATCCGTCAGTCCTTGACCCTATGGTTACTATATACCTTATCTTTCATAGTAAGGAGGTAACATGATAACTCGGTGCTATGTAAAAGATTTAAGTAAATTAACCGGTGTGTCTGTGCAAACTTTGCATCATTATGATCGCATTGGTTTATTAAGGCCATCAGGTAGGTTAACCAATGGTTATCGTGTTTACTCTGAAAAGGATTTATTGAAACTGCAACAGATTATTGCTTTGAAATTCTTTGGCTTTGAACTTTCGAGGATTAAGGAATTGTTGGCAAATAATTCAGGAGCGCTTGAACATTTTTTAGCGCAAGCACAATGTTTGGAAAGAAAAGCGGATACTTTGCTTGAGGCAAGTAGAGCACTCAAAAAGATTATTGCTGAGAATACAGACAATAAATCCATTTCTTGGGAAACCATTATTAAATCAATTGAGGTATATCGTATGAAACAACAACTTGAACATCCTTGGGTTGAAGAAATATTCACTCATGAAGAATTGAAACAATATGCAACCTTTGAAGCTGAGCTTAAATCTCGTTCAACACCAGTACAAAAAGCTAATTTTGAAAAAAATTGGTTTAATCTGGTGGAGGAGATTAAAGATAATCTTGATCAAGATCCGAAGTCTGAAGTTGGTATTAATTTGGGTGAAAAGTGTATGTTATTAATTAACGGGCTATATGGGAAGAAATATGCTCACTTACGAACCAAGAAGTTTGAAAAAGGGTTTGGGGAAGGTAAAGGGCTTACAGAAACTGGTTTAACACCGGAAGTTGTTTCTTGGCTAGAGCAGGCCGTGGATTCCTATTGGCGACAGCGTATCTATAGTATTCTTGCACAAGTGGGGACAACTTCTTTTGAGGAGTTATTAATTCGTTGGAATAATGTTCTTGATGATATGTATGGAGAAGACTCTAAACGTAAAACCGCTGTTTATCAGATTGCAATGCATGATGATAAGATAAGCCAGGAAGCGAAAAATTGGTTAGAAAGTATATATAAGTGCTGATCTATGCCAAAGTGGGGCTGTAAGAAGGCGGGCTATCGGAACTTTAGCCCGCTTTTTTTATGTGGGCTCTATTTTATATAATTGATGTAATGCGTTCGGCAGACTCAACAGCGGCTTCCATTGTCCCGATTTCCTCAAGAATAGACGCATGTTCTCCGGTAAAGAATATTCGATCATCCACTGGTTTAAAGATGGTTTTTAGTTCTATACCCTTATAAAACATCCTATCATCAAGAAATTTATTTAAATCAGTGCCAAAGTTGGAATAGGATCCTTGCGCATAAGGATCTTGCGTCCAAGATTTTACAACAGGCTCAGTGTAGTAACCCAGTTGTTCTTCTTTTACAACGATAGGGGGCCCTGAAATAAATTCTGGATCTTTAAAGTTTGAACGTACTGCAATCATAGCGTCTTCATAGCTTTCTTGAAAATTGTTTAATATTTTTTCTCCTACATTACCTGCAAAATAAAGATTTAATAATTTTCGGTCTTCGTTGAAAAAAATGGCTGTTGTATCCGTAATTACTGCATTATATTGGCTTGTTTTATATTTAATGGCAGTCAAAATCTTTGCATTTGTGCCATATTGAACACGCTTGATGAGATTAAGGGTTGTATTTGGAAGGATGGAATTATCAAAAATAATATTCTGATATACAGAACATGGGATGGCGAGAATTAGTTTATCACAATATGTCTTTTGACCATCTGTAAAAAATAAGGCTATTTGTGAGTTACTAGACACCTCAACCCTTTTCAGGGCCTTGTTTAAATGTATGGCCTCTTTTAGAATTTCAGCCAATTTTAAGGGAAGCATGGCATTACCGCCTTTAATGGAAGCAACATGAATTGTGGGTCTAGCCCCATCAATCTTATGAGCGCTTGATAGCCCTCCAAGAAGCCCATATTTTAACGTTTCGATATTGTGATAAGTAGAGAGTAAATGCGCGGGAGACCCCTCATAGGCTGAAATTTGAAAGGTTAAAGCGCGTTTTAAAATTGAATCTTCAACGAAAATTTTGTCCAATACATCCTGCATAGAATTACATTCTTTTGCTAAATTATGTAGCCTTTTTTTTAGTGCAAGCGGTTCAAATTTTTGTTGTTTTAAAAGGTTATATGGATCAAACAATGTGCCTTCTGAAAAATACCCTCGAGAAAGTTCAAGTTCATTTTCTAGTAATTCTAAATTACATTCTTTAATGAGAGAGCGAATATGTTTTGCGTCTCCTCCATCTGCTATGTTTTGTCCTCCTAATTCTCCTACAGAAGTTTCCCCTTCTAAATTACGCATTAAAATGCTATGGATCCTGCCGCCTATGCGGTTTTTTGCTTCATATAGATGAACATCGTCATAACCTTTTTGTTTTAAACGAAAGGCTACTGTAAGACCAGCAAGGCCGGCACCGATGATTGCTATTTTTGACATTTTTGAAGTGGCAGGTTTTTACCTATATCCTAGGTCTTGATTGTGGTCTGTACCAAACTTCAACGTTTTGCAAAGTGGGCAGTATTTGAAAGACATGGACTAAAATTTCACCACCTACTATTTTATTTTCTAAAAACTTTAGTCTTTTATTGTTAAGTGCGGTCTTTAAGGATTGTAAATCGAAGTTATCTCCACCTTTGAATTCAACCAGATGAGATATTTCGTGGATATATATGCGATCTGTATTTTCGCTCAGTACCCCATGAATAGCTTCTTGTAATAACGAAAAGCATTCTTCAGATTTCTTTTCCGCTCCCACCTTTTGAGGGCCTTTATTAGGGTTTTTAAAAGTAGTGAACATTTTTAACTCGCTATAGAGTAAAAGTTAATAATGTTAAGATATTAACAGAAAATTTTCTTTCTTGTCAAAAGCCACCTTAATTGTTGGCTCGCGGCGCTTGAACAGGTATGATGCGTGTGGCTGTATACTAATTCTATTTTGTTCCAAAGGAAAATACTATGAGCCTTTACACAAAGCCTATCTATGATTTTAAAGTTAAAACTATCGATGGTAAACAAAAGATTCTTATAGAGTACCAAAATAAAGTTTTGTTGATTGTCAATGTTGCCAGTAAATGCGGCTTTACCCCTCAATACAACGATCTGCAATCCTTATATGACAGATATAAAGATAGAGGCTTTTTTGTATTAGGGTTTCCTTGCAATCAGTTTGGCCAGCAAGAACAAGGGACAGAAGATGAGATCCAACAATTCTGTGCAATAAACTACCAAATAACCTTCCCACTCTTTGCCAAAATTGATGTAAATGGACCTAATGCGCATCCATTGTATCAATGTTTAAAAGAGTCAAAGCCCGGGATCTTAGGGATAGAGGCTATCAAGTGGAACTTTACCAAATTTTTAGTGAATCGTGAAGGAGATGTGTTAAAACGCTTTGCCTCATGGACGAAGCCAGAAAATCTTTCAAAAATCATTGAAAACGTACTTTAGATTGATCATGAAAAGAAAGAGTAGCTCTATGGCTTTCTTAAAATTTATCTTAATTTAGGAGGTTCAAGATCTAATTCGCGGATAAATTCAAATCGAGGTCTTGACTTTCCTCCTATTGTGATCGTTTCTAGAAACATCCCTTTGGGTCTTACCCATAAACCATAATCCTCATAGAGTGCACGGTAAATGATCATTTCTTCTAATGTTTCGGAATGACGGCAAACGCCCATAACATGGTAGTAGTTTCCATTATAGTGTTGGTACAAACCTGTTTTCATCTTACTTAATCCTTCAATTGAACGGGCACGATTTGCGCAGTCCTTTTCCTTTAGGAGAAGGTCGAGCAAATCTATTAAAAAAAGAAAATATTCTCTACCCAGAAGAACATGTCCTTATAAAGGGCATGTTCTTCAAAATATTTTTTAAGTATTATAATAGGATGAGTTCTAAAGCCCAAGCATGGACTGCTTAACATTTTTATAAGTAATTTAATTAACCCGTCGAGAGTTTATGGGAAGTGAACGACACGTTATAAGTGATCAAATAATGAGCGCAACCGGTGAGAACTAAGGTGAGGGTTTAATAGGTATGCAAAAATCAATGTTACAACTTCGAGAAATTAAATTAATAGGTATTAAGGTACGCACTAACAATAAGGCCGAATTTGAAGCAAGAACGGCAAAGATCCCTTCATGCATGCAACAATATTTGCATCAAAAAGTCGCCGAAAAAATCCCTGATCGCAACAAGCCTGGAATAACTTTTTGTGCATACACAGAATATGAAAGCGATTGGACATCCGATTATACCTATTTTATTGGAGAAGAGGTGAATTCTATTGAAGATATTCCAGCAGGTTTAGAAACGCATATTATACCCCCTCAAACATATGTTAAGTTTACGACCGAGGCTGGACCGATGCCAATGGTGGTAATAGAAGCCTGGCAAGAAATTTGGCAAATTCCCCCAAAAATTTTGGGAGGACCTCGAAATTACCACACCGATTTTGAGGTTTATGATGAAAGAGCTAAAGATCATCAACGTACTGTATTAGATATTTATATTGGGCTTAAGGCATGAACGGGTAAATTAAATTCTTTATTTAGCTAAATGGTATGATTTCTAACTATGTCTGGTTTTAACTCAAAATATAGAATGTTTCATTATTTTTTTTATGATAAAATTGCCTCTTGTTTGTAATTAACTTGGGGTAAAGCATGCTAAAAATCGTATTCAATGTCAGCACAGTGATTTCTTCATTAATACTTTTAAATGCTTGTTCCAATACATCTGCAAAACAACATTTAGAAAATGTTCGCGATGGATCTGAAGAAAGGATTACGGTTGGTAAGGTACAAAGAACCATTCGTATTGGTATGACAAACGCGGATGTTGTTGAAACATTAGGCTCTCCCAATATTGTTTCCACAGATGAACAACGTCGTGAAGTTTGGGTTTACGATAAAATTTCTACAGAGACTGTCTATTCCACAAGTGCTACTGGTGGTGGGATTAGTGCGTTAATGTTGGGGTTTTCAACGGGGGCGCCCATTGCTGGCGGCGGTGGTATTGGTGCAAATTCCAGAAAATCAACAGGGGCACAAGCCACTTCACAACGTACTCTAACAATTATCATCAAGTTTAATAAACAAGGTGCGGTTAGGGATATTGCTTATCATTCTTCTCAATTTTAATAATAAAGTGTTTGTTTTATGAGAAAAAAATTAACTCTTGTTTTGGTTGCGGCTATTGTAGGTTTGCAAGGGTGCCAACCTTCCATTCCCAAGGACGTGTTAAAACCTGATGCAAATGTATTGGCAATGCGCTCTCTACAAACACGCAGTTATGATACGTTGGATGAGAAAAATATCTTATCTGCAAGTGCGGCTGCATTACAAGACATGGGATTTACTCTGGAGGAAAGTGAAACGAAGTTGGGTCTTATTGTGGCTGGAAAAGAAGCAGATGCGACAAACAAAGGGCAAGTCGCTTTGGCAACCGCAAGTTTATTGACCGCAGTACTTGCGGGCGGCAGTGCTGCCATAGATTATGGAGAATTAGATGACGTACAAAAGGTAAGAGCTGCATTAGTAACCCATGTGAATCTCAAACAAAAGAAAACGTTTGTTCGTCTTACTTTTCAACGGATTGTTTGGAATAAAAATAAACAAATTTCCAGGATGGAAACCTTGAATGATTCTAAGTTATATCAGGGTTTTTTTGAGCGATTATCGAAAGCTGTATTTCTTGAGGAACATCAAATATGAAGCAACAATTAACAAATTATACTCTTGTTATTTTATGTTTTAGCGGTATGCTTTTAACAGGTTGCCAAACCAATACTGCGGATCAAATTTTAGATTCACGAGAAAGCCAAGTAAAGCTAAGAAGTTTTCAGTCTAGAGCCTTTGACACTACGGATAAAATTAAAACATTACGTACGATTATTAGTACTTTGCAAGATTTAGGTTTTGTGCTTGAAAAAGCCGATGAAGCCTTGGGTTCTGTTACGGCAGTTAAATTTGTTCAACATCAACCTTTTAGAATGTCAGTAACCGTGCGGCCACGAGGTAAATCACAATTAATAGTACGTGCGAATGCACAATATCAGGCCAGAGCAATTGAAGAACCTTTACCTTATCAAGACTTTTTTAGCACGCTCAGTAAGGCGATGTTTTTAACAGCTCATGAAGTAGATTAAAAATCAGTTTTCAGGATTGCCTTTCAAAGATTCCTCTGGAAAGGGTGGGAGGGATCGGTAAGAGAATTTCAATTTTGATAAGATTGAAAAAGGATTGAGTATTGTTAAAAACGCAACTAAAGATGCCAAAGAAATATAAAGTCCTGGTCCTATAAATCCAAATCGATTTGTTAGAGTATCGGCGACCATCAGTGCGGTCCCTCCAAAAATAGCAGAGGGGATACTCCATGCCAGTGAATTACCTGTATAACGTATGGTAGGACGAAATTGTTTAACCAATAACGTCATAAAGGTAGCAGAAACCATACCATTAATAATTGCATAGAAGATTTGTCCAACCATACTATATAAAATATTACCAGAGCGTGCGCAGGCAACCATGACAGGTCCTAAAAAAATAGCAGTTCCTAATCCCATTAAACACATTTTTTTACCATTTAAATAATCAGCACGTGCACCAAAATTAAAAATTAAAAATGCTGCTAATACTTGACCGAAGGTAATAATTTGTGCGGCTGTTTGAGTATTCATTCCTCCTATTTTTATGGTAAGCGTTTTATAATAAATATTGCCAACGTAGATAAAAACGGAAATAAATAAAGCCATTGCTGCCGTAGAAGCCCATGCTGGGCTGTTCTCTTGGTAGTTGGAGGAATCGGTATTCTTTTGAGTTATTGTTTGTTGGAACACAGGTGTCTCAGAGACATTTCTTCTTAAATATAGGGCGACCAAACCTAAGAACCCACTGGCTAGAAAAGGAATACGCCAAGCAAAATCAGGGGCATTTGGCAGGGAAACTAACATGGCGGCGAATGCTCCTATGCTCATTCCTACAGATGCAGCGAAAGGCGTAAGACAGCCGGTGAAAAAAGGGCGTGATTGCCGATGTTCCAGTATAAAAATAGCTGCCCCGTGGAATTCCCCTGCAACAGCTAAGCCTTGTAATAAACGACAAATCGTAAGGAGAATAGCAATTAATGATTCCCAATGGGTATGAGTGGGGAGAAAACCAATGGTGGTGGTTGCAAAGCACATCAATAGCATGGAGCCCATCAGTGCAGGCTTTCGTCCTATTTTATCTCCAATGAGGCCGAATAAGAGGGCACCCAAAGGGCGCATAAAATAACTGGTGGCAAAAACGCCATAGGTTTTTAATTGTGCAATCTCAGGATCATCAATCGGAAAAAATTGTTTTGAAAGTAAGTCTACCATATAAGCGAAGAAGGTATATTCAGCCCACTCAATTGCTGTGCCTAGTGTAATGGGGATAATTGCTTTAAGGTTAGTAGGAGTCATTTGGTTATTTAGCGTTTATGGTAAAAAAAGCTTAACGAAAGATGCTATTGAAAGTCAACAAGTGTCCTGTTTAATTCTCAGGACCATTTTTTCTACTTGGAAGGAAAGTTGATTGGTATATCTGTAAGATCTGCGGCTGCGATTTATCGCTGTCTAATAAGCTGCAATAAATTTTAGTCTTTCATCCACGTTGGTTACACTCCATTCAACGCATTTACAGGATATACTGCAAATGATAACAGTATAACCCGTGTTTCTGGTATAAAGTGTTATGTCTCAAACCATACAATCAATCATTCAAGATTATTTTCTTCAGTTTCCCCCATTCTGTTAACCTTCACTCCAAGTTGTTCGGAGAAAACCGATTCGGCTTAATCAAATTATATTCACTATTATTCAATGAGTTTCCAGGTTCATTATCCTTTAAATCATAATCAGAGTCATAATCTAATGGCATAAGCGGTATTTCTGTAGATACAAACTTGGTTTGTCCATTATGATAGTGCGTTTCAGAAAAATTTTCGACAAGTGAAGTATTGCGCATAAAATGCGGAAGCTGCAGTTCATGTAAAGCAAATGGATTCGCGGATAATGCTCTATCTAATATCTCTGAAGCCATATCAGCATTAAAATTTTGTTCTCCAGTAAGCTTAAGTGTTAAATTTTGATTCTTTTCTTTTGTTAATCTTAAAATCTCTCCAATTAAAAAAACGTGACGATCTGTTAATCCGCAATCACGAAAATTTGCAGTTTTTTCAGGAGAAAGATCATTAGAACTTAATGTTTCTACCGCTGTAATATATTGTTGAGGAGATGGTGAAAAAAATGGAGGCATTGCTAATAATTTACCGGTCAATTTCTTAATTTCAGAAGATTTTTCGCTGTTCAAAGAACGTTTCTTAACGTTGAAACCCGGCGTCCAATTATTTCCGAGTATTTCATCTGTTGTAACCGCCATAACATCCTCAGTTGTTTTTCCAGCGTCGGCTAATATCATCCGATGACTAGGATTCATCGACATTTCAACTACTCTTACTACATCTGGTGCTGTTGTATCTAAGAAATGGATGTCAGGATTTCCAATCACTGTATCTCTGAGTATTTCATCTGTTGTAATCGCCATAACATCCTCCTATTAAATTTTAAAATTATCAAGTCATGTAACATATCATGCTAACGATCCTTTAGTCAATGTGAACAAACCATCCTTGTAAACCCACCTTTATCTTAGAGATGATAACTTAACTTCTCGCCTATTATGAGAACATACACGAGAACAAATCATTCTTAATGATCAAGCCTATATCGTTTTTGACGATAGTGTTTTAGACAAGAATTACTCAAAAAATATCGAAGCTGTTCGATCTGAACCCTAATATAAGTACATCTATTTATTTAGTTTTTAAACTAAGATAAACAAGATATTTAGACTGAGAAATTTAGTACTTCCTTGATAAATTTATATGACATTTTGCAATAAAAACGTTGTTGGACAAAGCAAGGTGGGTCAAGTATGCTACCAGTTTTTAAAGCATATTTTATTTAAGAGTTATGAAACCAAATTCTAACAAAGGAAAAACATTCGATTCAGGTTTTCAAAACCTTAAAACAGCTGAAAAATTAAATTCAAATAATATGGTAGAAATACGTGATTTGCATTTTACTCGTAATTCGCGCGTTATTTTTGAAGGCGTTAACATTACGGTACCTCGCGGTAAAGTTACTGCTGTCATGGGGCCTAGTGGTTCAGGTAAAACAACTTTATTGCGATTGATTGGTGGACAGTTAATTCCAGATAGAGGTACGGTTTTGGTTGAAGGACAAGAAATTCCCGAATTATCGCGCGATCAATTGTATCGGGCACGGCGTCAAATGGGTATGTTGTTTCAAAGCGGTGCGTTGTTTTCGGATCTCAACGTTTTTGAGAATGTTGCTTTTCCTTTAAGAGAGCACACTCAATTGCCAGAGTCTATGATACGAGATTTGGTTTTAATGAAATTACAAGCGGTTGGATTAAGAGGTGCGCGAGAATTAATGCCATCAGAATTATCAGGAGGAATGGCAAGACGGGTGGCTTTAGCCAGAGCTTTAGCAATGGATCCCTCTTTGATTATGTTTGACGAGCCATTTGCGGGCCAGGATCCCATTTCCATGGGGGTATTGGTTCAATTGATTCGTCTTTTGAATGATGCTTTAAAAATGACAACAATTATTGTTTCGCATGATGTGCAAGAAACCACGAGTATTGCTGACTATATTTATGTTATTGCAGATGGTCGTGTGGTGGGTTCAGGTACGCCCGAAACATTAATGCAAGATGGGGCCGCTTGGGTGCAACAATTTATGCAAGGATTACCAGATGGGCCGGTTCCATTTCATTATCCTGCACAAGATTATAGTAATGATTTATGGGGAGATGTTGTGTGATCCTCATTAAACGTATGCAATTATTAGGACGCTCAGGGTTATCTTTCATGGGGGATATAGGTCGAGCGTCTTTGTTTTTGTATCAGGCTTTAGTAGGAAAGCCCGATTGGGTACATGGATTTGGCCGTTTAGTTCAACAACTGTATTCGGTAGGTGTTCTCTCGCTCATCATTATTGTATTGTCCGCTTTGTTTATTGGTATGGTGTTGGGTTTACAAGGTTATACAATATTAGTTAAGTTTGGAGCGGAACATGCTTTAGGTCAGTTAATTGCTTTAAGTTTAGTAAGGGAATTAGGGCCTGTAGTTGGTGCATTGTTATTTGCAGGTCGAGCGGGCTCTGCTTTAACGGCGGAAATTGGTTTAATGAAAACAACAGAGCAATTATCTTCTATGGAGATGATGGGCATTGATCCACTGCGACGTATTATTGCCCCTCGATTTTGGGCAGGACAAATATCGATGCCAGTATTGGCCTTGATATTTAATTGTGTTGCAATTTTAGGAGGCTATACCGTTGGAGTGGAATGGTTGGGTGTAGACACTGGCGCTTTTTGGGCCAATATGCAGTCTGCAGTCGATTTTTATGCAGATGTTATGAATGGCATTATTAAGAGTGTTGTGTTTGGAACGGTCATCACTTGGATAGCGGTATTTCAAGGTATTGATTGTCCACCAACCTCAGAGGGAATTGGACGTGCAACAACTCGAACAGTTGTTTATTCTTCACTTGCCATACTTGGGTTGGACTTTTTCTTAACCGCAGTGATGTTTGGAGAGACTTAATTATGAAGATGAGAACGGTGGAAATCACCGTTGGTGCCTTAATGGTTGCTGGCATTTTATCGTTGCTTATGCTTGCTCTGCAAGTAAGTGGTTTGAGCCATTTCTTTAGAGAAGAGCCTGGCTATCGAATTAAAGCTGAATTTGCCAACATTGGTGCTCTTAAAGTGCGTGCTAAGGTTTCAGTAGCAGGTGTTGTCGTGGGGCGAGTGGTAAAGATTCAATTAGAGCCAGAAACTTTTAATGCAACCGTTTGGATGGCTATTGATCCGATGCAAGTTGATAAATTACCGATTGATACACGAGCAAGTATATTAACTGCCGGTCTTTTAGGGGATAATTATATTAGTTTATTACCAGGTTTTAATGAAACTGAATTTCTAAGAGAAGGAAATAATATTTCTATTGGAAACACAGATTCTGCAGTAATTTTAGAACAATTGATTTCTAAATTTTTGGCCGGGCAAGTTAGCGCGAGTAAAAACACTAATAATAGCCAGCGCGATCAATGATTTTTAGGAGAATGTTTATGAGCGCAGTAAAAACAAAATGTACAATCATTTTTTTCAGTGCTGTATTGGTATTGTTCGGTGCCGGTGTCAGTATTGCAAAAGAAGATCCAATTGGCATGTTGCAGAATGTAACACAGCGGATGATGAGTGAGTTAAGGGCACATCATGATGAAATCCAGCATAAGCCTAATAAAATTTATGCTTTGGTTGATCACATTATTTTACCGCATGTTGATTTTTCAGAAATGGCACGTTGGGTTGTTGGCCGGAATGCTTGGCGTTTAGCAGATAGCGAAACACAAAAGGCTTTTGTACAAGAATTTAAGACTTTAGTGATAAGAAGCTATGCGCGTTCTTTGCTGGAATATACGGATCAAGAGATTGAATTCTTACCCATGCGTGAACCGGTAATAGATCAAAAACGTATACAAGTTCAAAGTGTTATTAAAGAGAGGGGAAAATCTCCTATTCATATGGATTATAATTTAATTCATGAGGGAAGTGGCTGGAAAGTGTACGATATTATTATTGAAGGAGTGAGCTTAATGCAAGGGTATCGAGCTCAATTTTCCGATGATATCCGTAATGGCGGAATAACGGTTGTGATCGAAAAAATGCGTCAACGTAATGCAGAAAATTAAACAAATTTATGAATAATATAAACCTTGAAGTTAAAAATAGCATTATAACAGTTGATGGCATTGTTAATTTCAATAATGTTGTCTTAGTGTGGCAACGAGGAATTACCATGATTGGTGCATTGGAAAATATTAAAGTAAACTTAAAGGGTTTATTACAGTGTGATAGTAGTGGGCTTGCACTATTTGTTGAATGGGTTAGAACAGCTAAAGAACAGAATAAAAAAATTGTATTCACAGATGTTCCGAATTTTGTGCAAGATATTTCAAGGGTTTATGGTTTGGATGGTGTATTACCGATATCATGGGAAAATTAATTATTTTGGGTGGTGAACCTTTAAAAGGTGAAGTACGTATTTCGGGTGCTAAAAACTCAGTATTACCGATATTGGCGGCCTCTTTATTGGCAGAAAGTCCCGTAGTCGTTGGTAATGTTCCACATTTAAATGATGTAACCACCATGATGGAATTGTTAGGCCAATTTGGAGTGAAATTAACGGTTGATGAGCGTTTAACAATTGAGGTCGATACAAGCTCGATAGATAAATATTATGCACCTTATGAATTAGTACGTACCATGCGTGCTTCCATTTTGGTGCTAGGCCCACTACTCACGCGTTTTGGTGAGGCAGTTGTTTCGTTGCCCGGGGGATGTGCCATTGGGCCACGGCCTGTTGATCTGCATATTCGAGGTTTGCAACTCATGGGTGCAGAAATTGCAATTGAGAATGGCTATATTAAGGCGAAAATTGCCAAGAAAAGGCTTCATGGCGCACATATCTTTTTTGATACGGTCACTGTTACTGGAACAGAAAATTTAATGATGGCGGCTGTTTTAGCAGAAGGAACAACGGTCCTTAAGAATGCTGCAAGAGAGCCAGAAGTACAAGATTTAGCAAATTTTTTAAATTTATTAGGCGCACAAATATCTGGAGCGGGAACCGATACCATTACCATTGAAGGTGTAAATTCTTTAGGTGGGGGAGAATATTGGGTGGTGCCGGATCGTATTGAAACAGCCACTTATTTGGTGGCAGCAGCCATTACGAGGGGCACTATTAAAGTTAGAAATACTTATCCTAGGCTGTTAGAAGCGGTTTTGCAGAAATTAGAGGAAGCAGGTGCTGAGATCCAACGAGGAGTGGATTGGATTTCTTTAGATATGCATGATTGTCAACCAAAAGCTGTAGATATTAAAACGGCACCTTTTCCAGGTTTTCCGACAGATATGCAAGCGCAATTTACCGCGTTAAATGCAGTTTCGCAAGGAACTGGTGTAATTACTGAAACAGTTTTTGAAAACCGTTTTATGCATGTGCAGGAATTGCGTCGTATGGGGGCAGATATTGGTGTTTCTGGCAATACCGCCATTTGTCGGGGTGTTGACGAGTTAACAGCTGCTCCTGTTATGGCGACAGATTTACGTGCGTCAGCAAGCTTAGTATTAGCCGCCTTGATTGCAAAAGGGGAAAAGATTGTGGATAGGATCTATCACATTGATCGAGGCTATGAATGTATTGAAGAAAAGTTAATGCAATTGGGTGCGCGAATTTCACGTATCTCCACCTAGAGGCGAGAGAAATGTCTGAACCAGAAGGTCCTCCTGTAATAGAGCCTATTCGTCATCGAGGGATCTACTTATTACCAAATTTATTTACCACGGGTGCTTTATTTGCGGGGTTCTATGCCATTGTTGCAGGTATGAAAGGGCAATTTGAACATTCAGCAGTCGCGCTATTTGTGGCAATGGTTATGGATACGTTAGATGGGCGTGTTGCGCGTTTAACAGGGACTCAAAGCGCATTTGGTGCGCAGTATGACAGTCTTTCTGATATGGTGTGTTTTGGCTTAACACCGGCACTGGTAAGTTTCAATTGGGGGTTATCGAATTTTGGTAAACTGGGTTGGCTTGCAGCATTCATTTATGCTGCTGCTACAGCGTTACGCCTTGCGCGTTTTAATACCCAATTGGGAAGCGCTGACAAGCGATATTTTATAGGTTTGCCTTGTCCAGCAGCGGCAGCTGTTGTGGCTGGAATGGTATGGATTGGTACGGAGTTAGAGATTTCTGGAAAAAGCATTAACATTATTGTTGCATTAATTTTAGTAGGACTTGCAATTTTAATGGTGAGCAATTTACGGTATTACAGCTTTAAAGAAATTGATTTTAAAGGGCATGTTCCTTTTTTTGCCGTTTTAGTGGTTGTTTTAATTTTTAGTGTTATTGCTTGGAATCCACCGGCTGTTTTATTTATCATGTTTTTCTTGTATGCGTTATCAGGTCCTGGGCTTTGGTTTAAAAATAAATACCGAAAAAAGGGACTTTAATGAATGCTAGCCTGAAGTATTATTTTTTAAATAATATGGGCATTACTATTTGGATGCCAAGGGATCCTTCTGCGGTTTTAATTTCTGATCAGCCTATCTTAAATGCGGCCTTATTAGTATTGTTACCTCAAAAATTGCATCAAGAACAAAAGGAACAAATTAAAATTTTAACGGGGATGCTTAAGGTTTTAGAATTAGGTACCGAAGAATGGTGTGTTGCCTGGGTGCGTGATCTTACAGAGAAGAGCCAACATACTTTAATAGTTCAGTCTATTAATCAATGGAGTCCCTATCACGTACTTGTAATGGGAGAAGCATTAGCTCAATTCCTTTTAAATGACTCTAAAAGTTTGGACGAATTAAGAACGACCCCTCATTCTATTTTCGGGTTAGAGCCTTTGTTGCAAGTTACTTATCATCCTGCACAATTAGAAAAATCGCCGGAAAATAAACGAAAATCTTATCAAGATCTGTTACGTTTGAAGTTGCAAATATCACAAGCGAGAGTGGAATGATATTATTACGTGCAATGCAACAAAAAGATGTACCAGGTGTTATGGCAATCGAGGAAGTGGTTTGTGATTTTCCCTGGACATATAGTATTTTTAGCGATTGCATTAAGGTGGGTTATAGTTGTTGGGTGTTGGAAGATGAAGGTGACATTATAGGGTATGGTTTACTTTCTATAGCAGCGAATGAAGGACATATTCTTAACCTTTGTATTAAACCCGAGCGTCAGCGACAAGGATTAGGGCGGCGGATGATGGAACATCTTATGGAACAAGCAAAACAATTAAAGGCCAAATCTGTTTATTTGGAAGTACGTGTTTCTAATCACGGTGCTTTTGATTTATATCAAAGATTGGGGTTTGCTGTAATAGGACATCGTAAGGATTATTACCCCCATATTAATGGTCGAGAAGACGCTCTGGTATTAGAATTGGTTTTTGAATAAGTGTAAGTGTGATCTTTTAGGATAAGGAGCATTTCGGTGGTAAAAAAAGTGATCACCAAATTTTTCTGTGTGTTGGTAGTTACATTTTTTGTTCTTTTAAATAACGCCATATATGCTATGCAGCCCAGAGTGATTCTTTCTGACAATTTGGAAATTTGGACAGAATCTTTTGGGGATAAAAAAAAACCAGCGATACTTTTAATTATGGGGGCAGGTACTCAAGGGCTTTTTTGGCCCCAACAATTTTGTGAAGATCTGGCAAGTAAAGGTTATTACGTCATTCGTTATGATCACCGCGATACAGGACTTTCCTCTCCTATTGATTTTGGAAAATCGCCGTATACCATGTTAAACCTTACCAAAGATGCTGTGAATATTCTGGATAATTATGAAATTAAAAATGCTCATATCGTGGGTGCTTCTATGGGTGGAGAAGTTGCTGTGCTGATGGCTGCACATTATCCTAATTATGTTTCTACTTTAACTTTACTCGGAACATCAACGGATATGAGTTCTATTTTTGATGTTTTTCAAGGAAAAGAATCGGGGGGTTTACTTTCAAAACCAAAGCCTAT
>CADEGZ010000009.1 GCA_902827015.1 uncultured Pseudomonadota bacterium | reverse complement strand
GCTTATGCAGATCACCTGAAATGGTTGAGAATAGAAGCTAATACCCTTAAAAAATATCAAGCGAAGGGGTTTGATGAAGGTAAAGCGGAAGGTAGATCGGAAGGGAAAATAGAAATTGCAAAAAATCTCCTTCTTTTAAATTTAAATCTTAAAGATATTTCTACCGCAACAGGGCTTTCTGAATCAGAAATAAAACAACTAAATGATGAGGTTCAATAAAAGCACCGCATGGACACTGCACATAAAAAATACAGTTAGGGCTTAATGATTAACGCCCCTGGTCCATAGCCATTTTCTTCATGACGAGGATGCTCAGCGTTGTACTTTTCTTTCCATGCTTTCCAAATAATGTCTCGATCTTTTTGTCGAGAACTATTGTAAAGCTGGTATCCGTACATACAGTGATGAAATTCACGGGCCGGCAAACTAGACCCACTCAGGTTGGTCCCAAAGAGAGTTTCTGCGGTGTGTACAGCAACGTCTTCTGGCAGCCCTAAACACTGTTGCCCAATCGCCCACCCTACAGCTTTTGCACATTCAAGAAATTCTTTCAAATATTTTTTTGATAATTCAATTTGTTCTGGAATTTCTGAAAACCCACTCAAGCAGCTGAACTCATAAGGATATTTTGTAAAAATTTCTTCACTGAGCTCGATATTAGCACCTAATCTGATTAAATTACAAGCAGCCTCTTGATTACCAGTACACCACGCGACTACCAAAGAAGGAAAACAAGTAGGATTTAAAAATGTATGAAAGTTCATTTCATCAACATTAGCACCAGCTCTTATTAGTAACGCTGCAATCTCATAATTTGCTTTCTCAAAATTACGAAATTTGTTTAGCGCGACACTTAAAGCGGTACTTTTGTATACATCGTGTTTATGTACATCGATTCCAGGGTGGTTCAAAAGCAATTCTACAATCTGCCTATTCCCATTATCGACGGCAAGCATTAGTGCAGTTTTTCCAAAAAAATCCACTGCGTTAACATCTGCACCTGCTAAAATTTCTTCATTGACAGTTTTAAGATCTCCGTTGAAACAAGCATCTAATAAATTTTCAGAAAACATTTTTTACTCCTTCAATTTTCACTTTAATTATATATTTACACGTGATTTTCGGCTTTTAGTGTCCTTCCTAATTAATTGGCCAAAAACCCCTCCTAAAACGGCAACTTTTGGGTCCTATTTTATAGGGGTTTTAAAACCAGCGCTAGCGGTGGCTAAAATCTATAGTTATTGCGACAATCCCGCAAAAATCATTCAGAAATTATCCTCGGCTGGCTGACTTACCGAAGAGACACATTTCTCCATCTGATTTCAAGGCATCTTGTAAAACTTCCTCGGCTAATTGATGACCTTGCCCTGCGGCTTGGAGCCAAAGTTCCACTGCTTTCTCCTTGTCTCGAGCCACCCCTTAGCCAATGTAATAACAATTCCCTAGCATGAATTACGCAAGAAGTGACTCCACATGTTTTACGCCATACTTTTGCAACACTTGCTTTACAAAAAGGAATTTCGCTTGCTGCGATAAAAAAAGCATTAGGGCATGATAGATTAGAGACTACAGCAATTTATTTGAATTTTACGGATGCTCATGTAATTGAGGAATTTAGCAACAAATGGTAGTTGGACAGATAAGTATTCGGCAATTTTGTGGGTTCTTAGGGTTGACCCGTTTAAGCCACGGTACAATCAAATCTTGAACGAAACCTTGCTAAATCTGTCTCGGTATCTATACCAGGTGGTAAGGGATCTTTTATAACCGACACATGAATTTTTTCCCCATGCCATAGAATTCGAAGTTGCTCTAAAAGTTCAATTTGCTCTAATGGAGAAGATATCCAATTTCTATATTTTTTTAAAGTTTTCGCTCGGTATGCGTATAACCCAACATGTCGAAAATAAGCATTTTTTCTTATATCAAATGCAGTTCTATCCCAAGGGATGGGCGCACGACTAAAATAAAGTGCAAAGCCTTCCTTATTTAAAGCAACTTTCACAATATTAGGATCAAATATTTCTTCTTTAGTAACAATTGGGGTACACAAGGTTGTCATTGCCGCTTGTGGGTAATCGAACATGGCTTTTACAGTTTGAAAAACTGCCTCAGGTGGTATTAAGGGCTCATCTCCTTGAATATTAACAATGATATCTTCATCATTCATTTTAAGCTTCTCTACCGCTTCTGAAAGCCTATCTGTTCCACAGGGGTGTTCTATTGCCGTCATACAAGCTGTTGCACCGAAACTCTCCGCAATTTGTTTTACTTCCTCGTGATCCGTTGCAATGGTAATAGACTTTGAACCGCACCCTAAAGCACGTTCATAAACATGTTGAATTAACGGCTTACCCGCAACATCAATTAGGACTTTTCCGGGTAAACGTGTAGAACTAAATCGTGCAGGAATGATAATATGAAAATCCATTACACTTTTTCAACCTCTTCAGTATCCATTTGACGCGCCTCATTTTCTAACATAATGGGGATCCCCTCTCGTATTGGGTATGCTAAACGATCAAACTTACAGATCAATTCTTGTTCCTCTTTCTTATAGATCAATGGACCCTTACAAATTGGACACACTAAAATATCCAGTAACTTTTTATCCACATTATAACCCTTTAAGTAAATTCAATAATTTTTCATCAAACAAAGGAGTTACCGACGCTTTAATAGGTAACACCCAATGACGCGTATCAGCAAATTGCATACATTTAACCGCATCTTTTTCCGTCATAATAACAGACAAATTATCTGAGAAATAAATATCTTTTGGACTAAACTTGTGATGATCAGGATAAATATGCGGTATAATTTGCAAACCATATGAAACCAACAATTGAAAGAAGCGTGTGGGATTGCCAATTCCAGCGATTGCATGAACAACTTGTCCTTTAAAAGAATCTAAAGGTTGCTTATGCATTGTATAAAGCGCACTATAAAGAGGCCTTGGCACATATTCCATCTGATACTCATCTTCTTTAAGAATTCCACCATTATTAACAATCAGATCAACACGTTTCAGTCGCTCTTCTGGTTCGCGTAACGGGCCCGCTGGTAAACAATAACCATTGCCAAAGCGACGTTGACCATCCAATACAGCAATTTCAATATTACGATGTAATGCATAATGTTGTAACCCATCATCTGAAATCACAACATCCACTTTATTCATTTGCAATAATTTTTTTAAAGCAACCTTTCGGTTCCTGGCAATAAAAACTGGACAAGATAAATATTTTGCTAATAATACCGCCTCATCTCCTACCATTTTAGGATCACTATCTTTAAAAACAGAGACTGGTCCTTTATGTTTACCTTTGTATCCTCGGCTCACAATGCCCGGCTTAAAACCATTTTGTTTTAAAAGTTCGGCAATGTGTATTACTAATGGTGTTTTCCCAGTCCCGCCTACTGTTAAATTGCCAACCACAATAACAGGAACTGGAAAACGTTTTTTAGGTAAAATTCCATATCGATAAAGTTTTTGGCGGATCCTAACAATTAAAGAAAAAAGAACAGACACCGGTATCAGGGGCCATAAAACAACGTATTTTTGATACCACATATCCTCTAACTTCATTTTACTGTTCCAATACTAAATCGTTAAATTGAGCACGTTGTAAGGCCGCATATCGACCATTTTTAAGAAGTAATTCCTGGTGAGTGCCGGATTCTACAACAATGCCTTGTTCTAATACCAACACTTTATCTGCACGTTCAATTGTCGATAAACGATGAGCAATTACAAAAGTAGTGCGATTTTTCATTAAAATTTCTAAAGCAGCTTGGATATGGCGTTCAGATTCCGAATCTAGCGCAGAAGTTGCTTCATCTAAAATTAGGATAGGAGCATTCTTTAAAATTGCGCGAGCTATCGCAATGCGTTGTCTTTGACCGCCGGATAAACGAACCCCATTTTCTCCAATTTCTGTATTAAATCCTTTAGGCAAGCGTTCAACAAATTCTAAGGCATGTGCAAGCTTAGCAGCTCGCATTATTTCCGCCTTGCTAGCCTTGCGCATATCACCATAAGCAATGTTATTGGTAACCGTATCATTAAACAAAGTAACATGTTGGGTTACCAATGCAAATTGACGCCTTAAATCCTCTAGATCTAATGTACGTATGTCTTTTTTATCTAAAGTAATAACGCCTTGTTGACAATCGTAAAAGCGCGGCAGCAATGAAACAACCGTCGATTTTCCACTTCCCGAGAGCCCAACCAAGGCAACCGTTTCACCAGGTTTTACAACAAAATTAATGCCTTTTAATACTTCTTGTTTTTTTTCAAAAGAAGGATAATGAAAGTGCACATTATGAAATGCAATTTCTCCCACTGCTCGTCCAATATGTTCTTTGCCTTCATTCTGCTCGGATTTTTCATCTAATAAACTAAAAATGCTTTTCGCGCCTGCAATTCCTCGTTGCAAAGTGCTATTAACCACGGCAACTTGTTTAATAGGGCGTAATAACCCCAAAATAGCTGTTGCCATAGCAGCAAATGTCCCTGCTGTCATGGCTGTTCCAAGGATACTTCCAGGCTCTAAAGTGGCTAAATACAAAAATAACGCTAAAGCACATACCCCAATGAATTGCATGCCTGAAACACTAGAAGCTGCCGTTGCAGTCATTTTCATTTCTTGAGTCCAGTTAGCATTGGTTGCAGCTTCAAAGCGTTTATTTTCATAATCTCTGCCACCAAAAGTTTGAATAACTTTATGCCCACTAATAACTTCTCCGGCTACATGCGTAACTTGTCCCATGGTTACTTGGATTTGCCCACTATGGTTTCGCATACGCCGACTAATTTTGTTAATATAAATAGCCAAAATAGGAACAGCAAATAACAATAAAAATGTCATTCGAGAATTTAGCTTAAACATAACCACCACTAATGAAACCGTTGTTAAAATTCCTCGAATGGCACTGGTAATTGCTTCACTAATGGCTTCTGCTACTTGATCGGTATCATAATTAATTTTAGAAAGGAGTTCTCCTGAAGTTCTTTGGTCATAAAAAGCAGCCGGCAAATGCATTAAATGTGCAATCATTTTACGGCGAAAGTCCCTTACTACACTTCGCCCAACCCAAGACATAAAATAGCTTGCTAAAAAATAAGCCATTCCACGTGCAATGAAGAATGTCATAATCACTAAAGGGATCCAACGAATAAATAACTCATCCCGCTCAATAAAGCCCCTTTCAATTAACGGTTTAAGGTAATAAGTAATACAAGCATCCGAAGTGGCAATAAGGGCGTTTCCCAGTATCCCTAAAGCAAAAGCCCACCAATAAGGCGTAGCCGCCTTTAATAAACGACGGTAAACTTGCATAGAAGATAAATGTTGAGTGGGCATATTCCCCCTATAATAAGTAAGCCAATTTACATATAAATTAAAGTATGGCTGACAAGTAGTATAAATTGAGCTTGATCCCTCCCGCAAGCAGGAAGGTATCTTAAAGTACTCTAAGAACTTGACTTTTTCCTCTAAAACAGCTTAAAACTATATTTCTTATTCAATGATACCCTTTGCAATTGGATCTTAGGTTAGGTGCAACACGAGTATGTCTCTTAAAAATCAACCGGTTAAAACTCAGCAGGAAACAGAAAACCTACAGCAAAGCCTTTATCCCAACCTTGATACTTACCTTACTTGGCAAAATTATAATCATATTACCCAATACCTACACTCCATTCGCTATCGTCATGTGAGAAAGTTTTTGCAATCTGTAATACCACTACACAGTAAAATAAATATTTTTGAAATTGGGTGTGGTTATGGAAAATCCTTAGATGCTTTAAAACAATACTCAGATTTTACCTTAGAAAGTTATATGGGAATTGATATTGACGATCAATTCATTTCATTTTGTCAAAAAAAGCATCCTGAAAAAGATTACCAATTCCTTAATGCAAATATTTGCCACTATGCTAAAAATAATATGCATATTCCTTTTACCCCTACCGCAATTATCGCATTAGAGTGCTTTGAACACATTAATGAATATGAAATTCCAGAATTAATAAATTGGATAGCTTCTCTACAATGCCCGTTATTCATATCTGTTCCCAACGAAGTTGGGCCTGCTATTTTACTTAAAAATGTAGGATCCTATTTGATGGGCTATGTAAGGCACCAAGAATATACTTGGCTCGAAACATTGTATGCAACAGCTTACAAATTAGAACATGTTGAACCTCATGGAACGGGGCATAAAGGTTTTGATTGGCACTGGCTTGCAGCAGTTATTAATCAAAAATTTAATATTTTCAAGATTGGTACTTCCCCGTGGGATTTTATTCCACGCTTTGTTTCTCCCTCTATCTACTTTTACTGTAAACCTCGTTAATATACCCTTTACGAAGGGTGTGTTTTACTTAATTTTCTATATTACTTTTGCCATCCACGTAATACCAACGTCCTTCAATGAAATGAAATTCACTTATTTCATGGATCTGAGCTTCTATATTCTCCAACCTATATTTGGCAATAAATTCTACATAACCAATGTTGGAATTATCGGGATCTAAATAAGATGTAATTACCTGAAGTCCTAACCACTCTCTTGGCCTTTTAGTTATGCTTTTTTTATTAAAATTTAAACGCGCAGGACTGCGCATTGTTCTTCGAATATAATCTATTTTTCCTTCTACATACGCAGTATATCTAGAGCGCATCAATGCCTCTGGTGTTTTAGCAGCTATTTTTTTTTGAAGGCACATCCCACAACACTCCAAGTATCGATTGCCTGTACCACAAGGACAATATTTCATTTTTTCTTAATTCCCTTACTAAAGTTGGTTAAAAATATTACAATTACTTATTGTTCAGAGATCAGTAAAATGAAATACTTGCTCTAACAAATACCCTACTATACTAAACTAAGCTCAAATATGGCATGGAGTGGTTAAAATGGAAAAAAGTCATAATTCAAACATTCGTTTTATCTCAAAATTATCCCTGATAACTTTATTGATTTTTTTAAATGCAGTATTTCCAGTAACAGCCGACGTTTCCTCTTCTCCTACCGCCAGTAATGTTCAATTATCTGACAATAAAGATTTAATCCCTATTGTTTTGTCACCAAACCCAGACATCCGTTTATATAAAAATTTTATTAGTGAAGAGGAAGCTAAACATTTAATTGCACTCGCTAAAAGTCGTCTCAAAAGCTCTACTGTTTTAAAATATGGTCAAGGTGTTGCAGATGATAAATGGCGAACATCTACAACTGCTTTTTTGTATAAATCCGAAGACCCAATAGTTAAAGCAATTGAGGAAAGAGCTTGCAAACTTTTAGGATGTAATCTTAATTACATGGAACCTATACAAGTGGTCCATTATTCCAAAGGACAAAGATTTTTACCTCATTACGATTATTTTACAGGAGAAGAATTGAAATATCAGACTAGCCAACGACAGCATACTTTATTGGTTTACTTAAATGAAGTTAAAGAAGAACACGGTGGTATGACATTATTTCCAAAATTAAATGTGCACATTCAACCAGTAAAAGGTGCCGCACTTTACTTTAACAACCTTGACAAAGATGGCAAAGTAAATCCTTTAACATTGCATGGTGGAGAGCCAATTCTTGCGGATGGCGTGGAAAAATGGGCTTGTAACATCTGGGTTCGCAACAATGTTTATACAGAGGCACCACAGAAATAAAGCAAATATTAGACTTCTAGTCTAATATTTAAGTGCGAAGGGTATATGCCAATATTTCTGGTTTTTTAGCCTATAAGGTTCAAGCATTATAAGTGTTTCCTTATCATTTAAAGTAAATGAAACGGCACCATCTTTAACTGTATCAAAAATCATAACACCTTCACGTTTGTAACGTTCAACAATTTCAGGCTTAGGATGTCCATAAGCATTAAGATAGCCTACAGGAATAATTGCATATTTTGGGGAAACGGTACGAATAAATTCCAATGTTGAAGAAGTACGACTACCGTGGTGTGGAACCAACATAACAGTTGCAGATAATTGTTTTGGCGCTTTTCGAATTAATAATTTTTCACTATTTGCTTCAATATCTGCGGTTAATAACACGCTGTGTTTTGCCGTTTTAATTCGCAAAACACAAGAACGCTCATTGCGCTTAGAAGTTAGAACAGCTGTAGGTGTGGGATGTAACATTTCAAATAACACCCCATCCCATTCCCACTGTTGACCTGCAAAGCAAAGTTCTAAATTTTTGCTCTCAAATAATTTTTCACTACTGATGATCTTTTTAACATTGATTTTTTGCAAAATAGATTTTGCACCTCCTACGTGATCATTATCATTATGGCTTAATATAAGCGCATCAATATTCTTTATTCCTCGTGTGGCAAGGTAAGGTAATACTACCCGTTCACCTGTATCAAAATGCTTACTGAGCCTCGGACCAGTATCAAAAACCAAGACATGGTTTTTTGTTTCAACAACTGTAGCTAACCCTTGACCAACATCTAATACGGTTACTTTAGCGGTATTTTTTTCTATAATCTCAGGTTTAGTGAAAAAAACTGGCAAAATCCAAATTAATCCCACATATTTTACTGGAAAACCACGTGGTGTTAATAATAACAAAATGCCTATTGTAAGCATTATCAAAGTAGTATTGCTTAACATGGCACACTCAAAAGTTATCTTTGGAATATGGCTTAATTTTTCTAAAATTGGCCAAAGTGCTGCAAAACAATTCGTTGCCATTTTCAAAAAAAATGTACCTATATTTAGATCTAAAGAGCCAAGAATACTTCCTAACAAACTGAGCGGTACTACTAAAAAGCTCACCCAAGGAATAGCAATTAAATTTGCCACAGGTGATATCAATGATGCCATATTAAACGAATTTAACGTTACAGGTATAAGGCCACAACCGACGATCCATTGTACCCTTCCCCATTTATACCAAACACCTGTTGGTTTTAAACGGCCTTTCATTCCATATAAAATAAAGGCAACTGCTCCAAAAGATAACCAAAACCCAGTGCTTAACGTGGATAATGGATCAAACAATAATACAAGCATCAATGCGCCAAAATAACCTTGGACCACAGAATAAAGGCGCCTTTTTAAGAGAAAACACATAAAAAAGGCAATCATAATTAGTGCGCGCCTCGTTGCAACACCAAACCCTGCAAGTAAGGCATATGTAATTGTAGTTATCAAAGATATTATTGCACAGAAGATAGGAATTGGAATTTTAAAAAAATATATTGGCAGAAATCGAGACAAGATCCGCATTAAAAAAAATACAGAGCTTGCAATTAATCCTATATGTAAACCAGAAACAGCCACCAAATGCGCTGTGCCTGTTTTTCTAAAAACTTCCCATTGTTGCAATGGTATGTTTTCTTGCATGCCAATAACCAATGCATAAATAATACCAGAAAAAGCGTGATCTTTTAAAGAAAGATTTAATTTGTTTTTTAGCCAAAACCTAAATTGATCGATCAAATGATTCCATGTGGCACTTCTTAGCTTTTTATAAGGCAATGATTCAACCACAGTTCCTTCACCAACAATGTTCTTTTGAAAGAATTTTTTTTCTAAATCAAAACTACCCGGATTTGAGTAGGCACGTGGTCGTTTTAATCGAATAGAAAACTGCCATTGATCCCCTGCCTGAAGATTAGGCGGCAAAGCCCAACGTATTCTAATGCGCCCTGGATTTAACCAAGTAACCGGAGACACAACGGTTTGAATATCAAAGTCGAAAGAACTGAGCTCTTTCTCTAAATTTGAAATGCTATCAATAACACCAATAACTTCAATCGTTTTTCCTTCAATTGTGGGAGGGATCCATTGATCTATAACACTTTTAGCGTGTAACCACATCCAAAAAAAACCAAATATAAATGCTAATACTAATGGTAACTTACAGAAACGTTTTGTAATAAAACTCAAGAAAGATAACAGAGCCATTCCACAAATAATTGTACTTAAGGAAGGAAGTGTATGAAAAAGATTAAGACTTAAAATACCTAATAAAAAACCAACAGCTGTAGTAATCATGAAAAAACTAAGCGAGTTTAAAAATCATTCGCTGTAGGTATATAAATGACCACCTTGCAATATAAGCGTTCTATCCATCTTGAGAGCAAGCTTAGAATCATGAGTAACAATCACTAAACTTGTTTTTTTAGAACGATTTAATTCTTGCATTATTTCTAGGACTTGCTCAGCACTTTCATCATCTAAATTTCCAGTGGGCTCATCTGCTAATATACAACTTGGGTTATTAACCAATGCTCTTGCAATTGCCACACGTTGCCGTTCTCCTCCAGACAATTCAGCCGAGCGATGATGCAATCTCGCCTGTAAACCCACTTGTTCTAAAAGTACAATGGCACGTTCTTTAGCAATTTTAGGAGTAATATTGCCAATTAATAATGGCATTGCAACATTTTCTAAAGCACTAAATTCGGGTAAAAGATGGTGCATTTGATAAATAAACCCTAAAGATTGGTTTCGAACTCGTTCCAAATGAGACTCGCCCATTTTTTGTATAGGTTGACTATCGATCCAAATTTCGCCGTGTGTGGGTAAATCTAACCCACCTAACATTTGCAAAAGCGTTGTTTTCCCAGAGCCTGAACGTCCCATAATGGCAATCTGTTCGCCTTTTTCTACCGAGAAAGAAATCCCATTTAAAACTTTCACTCGCATGCCAGCATCTACATATTCTTTAAATATATCGTGACATTCTAAAACGGCGATATTTTTATTCATAACGTAATGCCTCTGCAGGTTGAATACTTGCAGCACGCCAAGCTGGGTATATCGTTGCAATTAAACACATCACTAAAGTTAAACTAACCGTAAATACTATATCTATTGCGTGTATTTCTGAAGGTAAAAAACCAACCAGATAAACATCTCTAGCAACCAATTCGACATTAAAAATTTCTTGGATCTTATCTGCCCATTCAGTAACATTAAGCGCTAAGAAAAATCCTAGTATAACACCTAATATTTTCCCTAGCAGGCCAATAATCCCACCTTGTGCTATAAAAATTCCCATAATATTACGTCTGCTTGCACCTAAATTTCTTAAAATAGCAATATCCGCACGCTTATCAGCAACCATCATTACCAAACTAGACACTAAATTAAAAGCTGCTACTGCGATAATAAGTAATAAAATAAATGTCATGACTGTTTTTTGAATTTTTAATGCCTTAAAAAAACTGCCAAAATCTTCAGTCCAATCAACCACCCAATATTCCTCTTTTAACTTTTGATATATTTCTTTCGCAATCCAAGGCGCATCTAATTCATCTTTAACCTTTAATTGAAGCCCAGTAATCGCACCTTTCATACGAAATAGCTTATCTGCATCTTTTAAATCAATAAAGACTTGTTTGTCATCGTATAGATCGCCTATTTCAAAAATACCCACTACTGTAAAACGTTTGATCCTAGGTAATACCCCAGCCGGCGTTACCGAGGCTTCCGGCGTAATTAGGCTAACTTTATCACCAACCATAACACCAAAATTGTTTGCAAGAGTACGGCCTAAGATAATGCCAAATTCTCCAGGCCTTAAAGCCTCAAGACTGCCTGCTTTTAAATGATTTGCCAGAGGGTAAACCTCATTAATTTGTTTGGGATCTATACCCCTAATCATTACCCCTTGAACCTGTCCTGTTGCTAAATTGGAAAGCATCCCCTGACTAAAAATAAAAGGAGCGGCCCCCATAATTTTAGGATCTGCTCTTAATTTCTTTATTAGGGGTTGCCATAAAACAAAATCTCCCCCAATTTTTCCCACGTTGATATGTGGAGTACCACTTAGCATTTGAGCTCTGATTTCATGATTAAAGCCGTTCATAACTGAAAGTACTGCAATTAACACCCCTACTCCCAAAGCAATTCCAACTACGGAAGTAAAGGAAATAAAAGACAAAAAATGGTTTTTACGTTTAATACGCGTATAACGATAAGCAATAAAGAGATAGAAAGGTCTAAACATTTATAGTTAAAAAACTAACCCTAAAATATTGTAAATAAGAAACAATTTTATTTTATCACTATTAAAATTAAAGTGCTAAGGGCATAATTTTTTCACAGATGAAGTGCTTAATACTAACCGTTTGTTTTTAAGGTCAAAATAACTGTGGATCCTGCTAATTTTAGTAAAGACTCGCGTAGGTAAACATTCTCTGGTTTAGTCATAAGATAGCTTGTACTTTCCGTTTTTATCACGATAAATTCTTGAACTTCTGGGATAAAACTGTATTTTATGTAACTTATCTATCAGGGGTTTATATTTCTTAGATTTTAACATTTGTTTTTTTGCATATTCTAAGTCTGCCTCTACAAAAAATAGTCCCGCCTCGTTATTTTCTCTTGAAGAAGTTAAATAGGAATTTAAAACACCAAGAAATGCAATATCACCGGCTTTCACTTCAAAGGCCCCATATACAACTCTGCCTTCTGCAGTTAGACCAGGCAAGGTCGTAGAGTAGATCGTGCTATAATTATAACTATCTACGGTAGTTTTTACATATGAAATGTAATAGATGCCTGGATCTATGGTATAAAATGCATTTTTTAAATGTCCGGTTCCAAACATGGTATGCTCTATAGGTTTGACGTTAGGATTGTTGTAGTTTTCATCAAACTTAGCTATTCTAACAACATCATCTTTCACTGTTAAATTTATGATGGCTTTATGTTTATCATTTAAACCTTTGTCAGGATCATACTTGGGTAGAGTACTGCCGCTACATCCTACACATAGCATGCATAAAATTGATAATAGTGTGAAAGTTATTCCATGTTGCATTTTATTTAGATATACCATTTAAATTTTCCTTTAACACTAATGATGTAGTACGGTTATGGTATCGCCCTGTATTGGGGTAAAAAATTGCAGTTTTTTAGCGAGTGGATTTAATTTACTATTTTGGATGCTATCGGTTGCCGCAGAAATATTATTTTTTATCAAGATTAAATCGCGATCATTTTTCCTAGTAATTGAAAAATCGCCTAAATAGAAACAGTTCCCTGGAAGAATATCAAGCTGAAGTTTACGAGGACGAAATTTGATTTCATATACATATAAACCATCATTCCATCCTAAAGATAGAATAGAATAGGTACCCGGCCTAATCATTGTAGCAGAATTTACGTAAGAACTACCATCCACCAAATAAATTTTCTCTTTACCTTCATTTTCAAGATTGCCAAGCTCGGCATAGCCGTTATAATTTCCCTGCCTATTAAAAAGATCTCTATAGGGAATGTTAACCTTTGCCATTACCATACCCATTTTATTATTAATAATTTCGTCAGGTTTCATAGTAACATTGGCATATTTTGGTTGAACACAAGCGCTTAATAAAAATGTAGCTAACGCAATTGAACCTTTAAGAAGGCGAGCCATAGTCTTAATCATTACAATAATTGACACTATACCATTCCTGATTACACAAAGTTTTAATGAAGTAAGGCTTGTGGCATTGTCCAATAACTATATTTTCTTTTCAAGTAGTTGGAAAGATAAGTATTCTGCGATTTTTGTGGGCCTTAGGGTTAACCTCCTTTAAACTGAGCAATTCTCCATTTTAAGAACCAAATTTGTAGTAATTACACGATTTTTACAAAAACATTATTTAAAGATCCAAAACAAAAGCGCCGACAGTGTATATAGAAAGTATCGGATGGCTTGTTATGTACAATTTCAATAATTCCTATTTTGATAATAAAGATGAAGAGCGTGATGCTACAACCGTTAAAGATCCCACGGATATTTACCTTAAAGAAATTGGTATCCCACCTTTACTAACTAAAGAAGAAGAAGTTTATTATGGTCGTCTTGCCAAACAAGGAGATGAAAGCGCAAGAAAAAAAATGATAGAAAGCAATTTACGCTTGGTTGTTAAAATTGCAAGACGCTATTTAAGAAGCGGCATGGCAATTCTTGATCTTATTGAAGAAGGAAATATTGGTTTAATGCGTGCTGTTGAAAAATTTGATCCAGAACGAGGCTTTCGATTCTCCACTTACAGCGCTTGGTGGATCCAACAAACCATTGAACGCGCCATTATGAGCCAGACACGCACCATTCGTCTTCCTGTCCACATGGTCAAAAAGCTAAATAGATGTTTAAAAACCAGCCGAATGCTTGCAAAATGTCTTGATCATGAACCTACTGCAGAAGAAATCGCTGAGGTATGGGGCAAAACTTCTGAAGAAGTTGAAAAAACGCTTGCTCTTAATGAACGCGTTGTTTCTATTGATATGCCTATTTCAGAAGAAATCAATAAACCCCTCCTAGATACCCTGAGCAATGAACGAAATGACCCATTAGACTACCTTAGTCAGGCAAAACTCCAACAAAATTTAGAAAGATGGCTATCTCTTTTAACCATTAAACAGCGGGCTGTGGTAGAACGCCGTTTTGGTCTAAATGGTTTCGATCAGATGACTTTAGATGAAACAGGTAGCGAGATAGGACTTACTCGCGAAAGAGTCCGTCAACTACAAACAGAAGCCTTAAGGATCTTGCGCTTACAGATAGAAAGTCAAGGGAACGATTTAAGATCGTTGTTAATTTAATTCTTAATTTAAAAATCCGTGGGTTTGGTATATCATTTAATCTTTTTCTATCTCCATCAAGGAAAAGTAGGAAATGTTATCGCAAATATCTGTTGAAACATTGAGCTTCATCATTATAGGGATGTTCTTTATAATTTTACAGGGTATAGCGCTTTTTTGGCATAATCAATTTAATGTTCGGCATCAACAGTCTTTAAAAGAAAATCTGATTGATCGCTTGGCTGAATTAACGCACACATTAGAGCGACGTTTAAGCGAAAACTTATTACAACAATCTAGAGAATCCACCACCTTACAAAATCTTATACATGAACAACTAAAAGAAATTAATTTTAGAGTTGAAAAACGTTTAAGTGAAGGCTTTGAGAAAACAACCGCAACTTTTACTGATATTGTTAAAAGACTTGCTTTAATCGACGATGCGCAAAAAAAGCTAACCGAACTTTCCTCTAACGTAGTAAGTTTAAAAGAGATTTTAGTCGATAAACGTTCAAGAGGCGCCTTTGGCGAGGTCCAACTTAAAAATTTAGTGCAAAATATGCTAGCACCTGATAACTATGCCTTTCAACATACACTCAGTAATGGGTTGCGTGCCGATTGCATTTTGTTCTTGCCTGCACCCACAGGAAATATTGTTATTGATTCAAAATTTCCTTTAGAAAATTTCCAGATAATGACAGATTATAATACATCAGAAATGGAACGGAAAAAGGCTCATCAAACTTTCAAGCAAGATATTAAAAAACATATTAATGACATTGCAAGTAAATATATCTTGCCAAATGAGACTTCCGATGGTGCGGTGCTTTTTATACCCGCAGAAGCGGTTTTTGCAGAAATCCATGCTCATTTTCCAGATATTGTAGAATTTTCACATCGCTCAAATGTTTGGCTTACCTCCCCTACCACTCTAATGGCAGTTTTAACCACCGCAAAAGCAATCTTAAAAGACATTGCGACCAGACAACATATCCATGTTATCCAAGAACACCTACGCTTTTAGCGGAGGATTTTAACCGTTTTGAGTTACGCATGGATAATCTTGCCAAACACATTAACCAAGCACATCAAGATGTACAACAAGTTCATACTTCTGCTAAAAAGATTACTTCCCTTGTTGGCCAAGTTGAACGAGTGCGTCTACAAGTCGGTTTATCCTAAGAATAAAATGCCGTGTGATAGACAATGTCACTAAATTTAAAACAAGAGGAAAGGGCCAATCTCATGTTTTCTAAACTTTCATATTGGATTTCAGGTACATTTATACGTTGGCTAATTTCAGAACGGCCATACGATGGGGTTCCTTTATGCGACTTCGAACGTATTTGTTACGAAGTAAGGCCTTGTGACATCCTATTGATTGAAGGTCGCAGCCGTGTAAGCGACATTATTCGATCTATTACTCAAAGTTCTTGGTCCCACGCCGCTCTTTATATTGGTCGTATTCATGACATTGAGGATCCCAAATTACGTAATCTTTTGGCAGCACATTTTCAAGGCTCACCCGATACGCAATTAATTATTGAAGGTATTATGGGCCAAGGTACAGTTGTGAATAACCTCTCAAATTACAATAAAGATCATATTCGCCTTTGTCGCCCTAGAGGAATATCACGCAAAGATGCCCAAAGTGTTATTGCTTATGCCATACATACACTTGGTGCTCAATATGATGTTGGACAAATTCTTGATCTTGCCCGATTTCTACTACCGTGGACCATTTTACCAAGGCATTACCGTTCTAAATTGTTTGAACACAATGCTGGAGAGAACACTAAAGCGGTTTGCTCTTCTATGATAGCAGAAGCATTTACTTCTGTTGAATTTCCAATTTTACCTTTAGTAAAAAAAAATGCGGAACAAGGAATTGAACTAATCGCACGTAACCCAAAACTTTATACACCAAGAGATTTTGATTATTCTCCTTATTTTGAAATAATTAAATATCCTTTTGTTGAATTTGCCGATTACGCAATGTATAGAAAACTCCCTTGGAATCGAGAAGGTTTAATAAGTCATGATGAAGTTGGCATTAAATCTTTAGGCCCTACTCTACTAGAAGAAATTCCTTTGCCCAAAAAAAAGAAAAAGAAAAAAATCTCGGCCTTAAAGCGTTTGGCTGAACACTTAAGTAGTGCCCATATTGAAATAAAAAAGAAAAAATCTGATAAACAACTGAGAAAGCAAGTAACTGATCCTCAAGAAGCTAAAGAACAAGAAGCCACAACGCCACCTGTTGATAAAAAGCCAGATCCAGTCACTAAACCAGATAATTTTTAAAATATTTTTGGAGAATGATAAGGATCAATATTAATTAAATAACTTAGAAAATATCTAGCTTATTATTAAAATTTCAAGGTTAAAAAAATAAATAAGGAGTTTAGAATGAAAGCGAAGGCTAATTGTAAACTATTTATCATCTTTAGCATTCTTTTAAACTGCCCTTAACTTTACATAGTAACCCCTTCTTTTTCAGCCACTAAAAAGAACTTGGAGGAACCAAAAATGGATGAAAAATTAAAGCGCACCTTAGTACAAGCAGCATTAGAAGCTAGAGTTGGTTCTGTTATTTTAGCAAAATCTGGTAAAGTTTTTTCTGGTAGTAATATAGAAAATGCTTCCTATGGACTTTCTTCTTGTGCGGAACGTAATACTATTTTTAAAGTAGTTACTGAAGGTGAAAAGGATTTCGTTATGTTAGCAGTTGTTACCAAAGATGGTGGATTCTCTTGTGGAACCTGTCGACAAGTTATGAACGAATTTAATCCAAAATTATTAGTAATCGTTGCTAATGATAAAGGTGAAATTCTCTATGAAAAGCTCTTTTCGAATTACTGCCACATGGATTTGGCCCGGACAATTTGCAATAAAGTGCTCCCAAACGAATCATGCATGCATTATAATACAAATTCTTGTGCAAAATGGGTGCCTAGCATATAAATATACCCAATTATCCTTAAATTGGCTGTACCTAGGGCTTATTATCTTAAAAATTTCATTAATTCAGAAACTTTTTCTATTCTCGCTTTGGGATCAGAGCCATCTAAACGAAAACGAAGTTTTTGAGGCCCTTCCAAACTATAAGTTGTGGGACTTTTTTGAATCAGATCAATAATTTTAGCGGGATCAATTTTAGGGTTTAAAATAAATTCAAAACGCCCACTTTTGGCATTTACCTCTATTTTACAAATACCTAAACTTTCTGCTTGTGATTTCAAACGTGCCATTTTAAATAAATTTTGCGTTTGTAGTGGCAACAAACCAAATCGATCGGTCATTTCCACCAACAAATCTTCAAGTGCTTCATCTTGGTTAGTGCTGGCAATACGTTTATATAAAATTAAACGAGTATGTACATCTGGCACATAAGATTCTGGAATTAATGCTGGAATTTGTAAATCGATTTCCACTCCTTTTTTAAAAGATAACTCAAGTTCGCATTTATCTCCTTTTTTTAAAGTATCAACAGCTTGCTCCAATAATTCCATGTATAAATGAAAACCAATCGATTGAATATTACCACTTTGAGACTCTCCCAGTAATTCTCCTGCCCCTCTAATTTCCAAATCATGTGTCGCAAGTGTAAATCCTGCGCCCAATTCCTCCATTGATGCAATAACTTCCAAGCGCTTAATAGCATCCGAGGTAATTTTAACTTTGGGAGGAATAAAACAAAATGCATAAGCCTGATGATGAGAGCGTCCAACCCTTCCGCGCAATTGATGCAATTGCGCCAATCCAAACTTATCTGCCCTATCAATAATAATAGTATTTGCAGTTGGAATATCAATACCTGTCTCAATAATCGTGGTACAAACCAGTACATTATATCGACGATGATAAAAATCCGACATAACTTGTTCAAGTTCACGTTCACGCATTTGCCCATGTGCAACAGCAATTCTGGCAGTTGGAATAAGACGTTCTAATTCTTCTGCTTCTCTTTCAATGGTTTCTACAGTATTATGCAGAAAATAAACCTGACCGCCTCGATGTAGTTCACGTAAAATCGCCTCACAAATTAAAGAAGGATTTCTTTCATACACAAAAGTTTTAACTGACAATCGACGTGCCGGAGGCGTTGCAATAATAGAGAGGTCACGCAATCCCGACATTGCCATATTTAAAGTCCTGGGGATAGGAGTCGCGGTTAAAGTTAAAATATCAATTTCAGCACGCAATGCCTTAAAGGCTTCCTTTTGTCGAACACCAAAACGATGTTCTTCATCAATAATAAGCAACCCCAGAGATTTAAATCGAATATTATCCTGTAAAATTTTATGAGTACCAATTAAAATATCAACTTTACCTTCTTCTACTTTTTTACATATTGTTTTTTGTTCTTGAGGAGTACGAAAACGCGAGAGCACTTCAACTCGAATTGGGAAGTTTGAAAACCGATCAGAAAAAGTTTGAAAATGTTGTTCTGCAAGCAAAGTTGTTGGCACTAAAACAGCAACTTGTTTTCCTGCTTGAACCACCAAAAAAGTCGCCCTTAATGCAACTTCAGTTTTACCAAAACCCACGTCACCACACACAACCCGATCCATCGGTCTCTCTGAAACTAAATCTTGAACAACTTGTTCAATCGCTCGTTCTTGATCTGGCGTTTCTTCAAAGGGAAATTCAGCACAAAATACTTCATAGTGTTGATCCGGCTTTGGAAAAGCAACCCCTTTCTTAAGCGCTCGTTTTGCATAAACTTCCAAAAGCTCTGCGGCAACATCACGCGCTTGTTCTATAGCTTTTCGTTTAGCGCGTTGCCACTGATCAGTACCCAACCTATGTATTGGTGCATGCTCTAAGTCAACACCACTATAACGACTAATTAAATGTAAAGAGGCCACAGGAACATAAAGCTTATCGCCACCTGCATATTCCAAAGTAACAAATTCGGCTTCTTGTTCTGATAAAGCTAATTTAGTTAAACCTAAATACCGCCCTACCCCATGTTCAATGTGAACTACCGGTGCACCAATTGTTAACTCCGCAAGGCTTTGAATTTGTATATCAAATATTTGCTTACGCGATTTACGTAAGCGTCTTTGCATGACACGTTTTCCTAAAAGCTCAGCTTCCGTAATAATAGCAATGGTACCTTCTAGGATTGAGCCTTCTTCCAAAGGCGCTATAACAATTCCACATTGAATATCAGATTGTAGAAATTGATACCAATCTTCAACTTCTATGGGTCTACAGCCACTTGGAATAAGTAATTCTTTTAGTATTTCTCGACGCCCTGCGCTTTCTGCACAAAAAAGTACTCTACCTTTAAATTCTGCTAAAAAGACCAACAAACGTTTTAAAGGATCTTCTTCACGTGCTTCAATAAATAAAGGTGGCAATGGTGAGACTAAAAAATTTTGTGAACCTTGTTTTTCTGGGACTATATCTTTAGCTAACTGAACTTTTGGAAAATTCTTAATGTAGGATAAAATTTCATTCGGCTGTAAAAAAAGTGTTTTTGGATCAACAATGGGGCGCAAACGGTCATGTCGATATTGCTCATGGCGTTCTTTAACTTGATCCCAAAATTCTTGGGCAGAATGCTCTATATTTCCAAATTGAACCATTAAACTATTCTCTGGCAAATATTCAAATAAGTGACTCATGTTCTCAAAAAATAAAGGTAAATAGTATTCAAGCCCCGGTGAAACATTGCCATCGCTAACATCTAAATAAACTGAACATTGAGTAGGATTGCCCTCAAATTTTGATCGAAAGCGCGTTCTAAAATCTGCAATAGCATCAGAGGTCATTGGAAATTCACGCGCCGGCAATAATCTAATTTCTCCGATCTTTTCTAAAGAACGTTGGGTTTCTGCTTCAAATGTTCGAATAGAATCGATTTCATTATCAAATAAATCAATCCTATAAGGCTTTTCACATCCCATTGGGAAAAGATCTAGAATTGATCCTCGAACTGCAAATTCCCCATGTTCTAACACCTCCCCTACCATACGATAGCCTGCTTCATGTAACCGCTTTTGCATACTTGTTAAGTGCAATTCTTGACCCTGCTTTAACCAAACAGTGTTTTTTAACAGATATTCTTTAGGACATATTCGATGCATTAAAGTACTAATAGGAACAATCAAGATACCTCGACTGCAGTCGGGTAAGCGATATAAAGTTGTTAAACGTTCCGAAACGATGTCTTGATGGGGAGAAAATGTATCATAAGGTAAGGTTTCCCAATCTGGAAAAAATAAAATAGGGAAATCATCGTGATAGTTTTTGAGAAAAAATTTAAGTTCTCTCTCTAAACTTGAAGCTGATAGCGGATCCGGCACTAAAATCAACATAAAACCAGTAAATTGAAAGGCCATATTGGCCAACAACAGTGCAGAACTGCTACCCAAAAGGCCCCCGAATATCTGTCGGGTTGCAGGGTTTTTTGGGAGTTTTAACAAAGAATTACGACTTAACAGCATGGGAGGCATTGTAGCTTAAGTCTTACCTTTTACGCAAAAAACTATATAAAAAAACAGCATTTAAAGAAAAAAGAAACTTTTTCTTTCTTTTTCTCTCTAATAATTATCAAGACTGTTAGTAAGAAGGACTTACATGTGCCAAAACCTGTTTTTACATTAGAAGAAATTGTCAAAAATAGATCTTATTTCATCAGACCTAAACATTTACAAAATGCTTTTTTTGAATATTTAAAAGGTGAATTTCAAAAAAATAAGATCACTAAAAATAGAGGTAATAAAGAAAAGTTAAAGGTATTGCGAGAAGAAGCCTTTGAAAAATTAGAACATTTAAAAATAACCAATGCTAAAAAAGTTCTAATGATGAAGCAATTTAACGCTGCATTAAGAAGAGCTGCCATCCAGGTTGGAATAAACACATCTTTCAGAAAAGCAGCTGCCTTAAAGCTTAAATTAAAACGTTTAAGAAGGCTCTTGATGCTACAAAAAATGCGAAGGTTAAGGATACGGAGAAAAATTAAGGCTATTGAAGAATTTGAAGATATGATGGAAATGCATAAACTCCAGCTAGAACGAGATTATGAAGAATTAATTAAAAAACTTGAAAAAGAAAAAAGAAAATATAACAAAAGGAAATCCAACCAAAAACCAAATGTTGTTGCCAGCAATATGAGTGAAAATATCATAGATCTTTGTGACATCTTATCGGACTTATTAGAAATAGATAGAAACATGCTGGCACCTAAACTAGAAAAAAATGGACAATCACTTAAAAATACTTTCTTATATTTAGAATTAACACTAAAAAGTGATGTAGAAAATGCCAAAGAATTTGATAAAAAAATGCTAGATATTGTTGATGGATTAGAAGAAATATATAATTTTGCCAAAAAAGAAATTTCTGAAAATGACATTAAAAAAGCTCAGATTTTAGATAATTGGTGTAAACAAATTGAAATAAATTTGTTAAATTGGCTAAATAACGGACATGTTGAAAAACTCGATAAAGAAAATAAAGAAAAAATTATTCAAAATTTGACAACAAATTTGCAGCATACAAAACCTCAACAGGGCATCTCAAAGTTTTTTACGCCTTTAAAAGCTAAGGCCCAATTACTTACAGAAACTTCCACTCCAATGTTTAACAAATCAATACATCGGCCCTACCCCAAACCTCCATTCATTACAACTACTAAATAATTACAAACGTTAGTAATTATACTTTATAGCATTCTTATATATTCTATATACATGCTAAAAAATTGACATATTCTAATTAACATGCGACTCTTGCGCTTTAGTAACAATTTAGAAGGTTAATATGTTTAGCTTGAGATTATTCTCAGAATCTGCTTCATCACACACAGTAGAGGAATTACATGCACCCTCCAGCGCAGCCTCTTCCTTACCTCCTATAATGAACTTATTTTCATTTCATGGGAATAGGCCTCTAGCAGAGTCATTTTTTGTTAAACTTTCTCTTATTGTTATAGATCTTTGTACTGATATTATAGAAAATAAAGAGGCAGAAATTCGAATATCAAAGGAAAATTATAGAGAATTACAAGGAAATTATACAAAACTTCAACAAGAATTTAAACATGTTCGAAACGTAATAAACACTATGCAATTCGAACAATCTAAAATACTAGAACGCCTTATTAGACTAATAACAGAAAATAAATTTTTAGCACAGAAGTTAAGAGGTGAGCAACAGACAAAATTCACATTACTCCAAACTAAGGACAGTATAATTAGCCAACAGGCTGCAGAAATTATACGGCTTCAACAAGAAATTTCAACCTTAAAGTCACGACAAGTTAGCTCTCCACCAATTGGACCATTACCACTAAATACAGCAACAGAAAATCAACCTGCGTCGGAAAGAGTGGTACAACCCACAATGGAACAGCAACATCCAATAACAGGAACAAATGCTTTATTGCTTCTTGCTACAAGTGCCGAACATTCAGAAAGACTAGCCGAAAGGTCGAACATCTTGGTGCATCCCACACCAATAAAGCCGCCACAACCTAATATTACCCATGTTACTCAAAAAGTAGGCCATCCACTAAATTGGCTAGTACATTTCCAATCAAGCAGACATTCAACCAGCTCCCCCACCACAGCTGCACCTGGCAAAAAACATACATTGCCTCAAAATACTAGCGACGAACAAAGAGAAGATCCATTGCCTAAAAATACTGCTGAAAAAGCATTAACTCAAGATAAAAAAAGAACGAAAACAACACATAAGGCCTAAGCTAAGTATTATTAGAAGGATGGGTAGGGGTATAAATAGGAACCGGAAATTGGGTAACGTTATTCCCACTTTTTGAGGATACCTCTTGGATCTTAGCAATCCCCTCTTTTTCTACCTCATCAATACGCAAAACAGCATGCATCGGTATATAAGTAACTTTAACACCCCCAAATTCATTTTTTAACCGTTCTTCCACAGGATCAACGACAACATTAGAAGTCGCACCAAATATTAATTCAGATAATTCAATAAAACCAAAAAGAGTACTTTGATTGATCTGTTTTGCATACAGTTCATAAACATTTCCTTGATTATAAAAAGAAATCTTATAAATTCGTGTTGATCTTTTACTCATTAATTTGTACCTTCGTTCCAGATTGTACCCACTCAAACAACTCAATAATATCTTGGTTATACATTCTAATGCAGCCACAAGATACGGCCTTACCGATATCCGCTTCATTAGAAGTGCCGTGAATATAAATATAGCGCCTCATAGTATCACAAGAACCTAATCGATTCTTGCCTTTTTCTAAACCTCTTAACCATAATATCCTGGTTAGGATCCAATCCCGTTTTCCAAGAGACCCATCCAAATCTGGACTATATATTTCCCCAGTTTCCCGTCGTCCCATAAAAATAGCATTGAGAGGAGCTCCTTTGCCAATCTTAGCCCTGATTTCATGTAATCCTCGTGGCGTTTGAAAACTCCCTATTTTCTCTCCTGCCCCCAGAGCTGCAGTAGAAACCGGGTAACTTTTAAGAAGCGCACCAGCCTCGCTAAAGACTTGCAATTGTTGATTCGATATTTCAATACAAACCCATATAGAATTCATTCTTAATACTATAACAAATCTTCTTTTAAAAATCGACGGAGGATAGCCCTTGCAATCAAACTTTATACGGTTTATTTATCCGCGTCGGGCTTGGTTTTTTTTCGATGTACATGATGATGTGGTTGCGGTACTAATTTACCTCTTTTTTTATGTTGAGTCCTATTACGTTCCTCTAAAAATAATTTTAAAGGATCTCCAACTTTTTCACCTGCTGTATGATGTAAATTGCGTTTAGAATGATTAGAAGAATGTGCTCTGTGTAATTCTTGCACAACATCAGTATAATGATCTCCTACTGTATAGGATGCACTATTCGCTCGTAAACACTGTAAGTGCATAGAGCGGGCTTGTTGTTGCCTCATAAATTTTTCTCTCACTTTTGGTTTGTATGAGCTACCCGCTTCTTCAAGATGAGCCTTTTCTCTTTCCGTTATCCTTGAAACACCATCAAGCACTGTACTTCTAAATACTTCTAAATTTTTACTAACATATTCATCTGAAGATGGCGACTTTCCTCTTTCCTTTTGATGTGGCTTAAGTGTGCTTCTAGTATGACTTGATTCGACTTCAAATTTGTCTTTTTCACGATCAAGCCTTCTTCTATATTGCGAAAGGGATTCATTTGGATTCCTGCTAAAAATATCCTCTACAGCAACACCACTCTCCTTTAAATAATGGCTATGCATTCTACGTAAATAAGTCATATCTGAATCAGGTTCAGTATAATCATCACTAATTTTCCTAATACAAGTAGCCGTTGCGTCTCTAAGACCTTGCAATCGTTTATTAGCACTTAAGTCAGTCCAATGAAAAAAATCCACCACACGACTGGCAGTCGTTTGAACTTCAGGATCTTTACTAAAATGACCGATAGCTTTTGTAATACCGATGGCAGGAATAGCAATAGGTAACCAACATACAAAACTTAAAAAAGAAACAACTTGTAAAAAAGGTGCAATTACTTTTTCAAACCTGGGAGATTTTTTTAAAATAAAATTATCCAGTTTAGCCAAGAATGATGTCTTGCGATAAATTGTTCTATCCAATTCCTTCTTAAAATTAAGCAATTCAGAATACTTCCGGGATTTATCTGTCCTTTCAGAAAAATTTCTTTGGTACTGTCGAAATAACTCAAGTTCCTTTTTGGAATCTTTTACTTCTATTTTGGCTTTTTCAATAAAACCAACACATGCATCCACATCTCTTAAACAATATTCTACAAGATCATTTCCTCGAACAGGAACTGAAAAATCCAGATTATCACAATCTTCCTCTACATCCTTAAAAAAGTTAGAAAGCAATGAATCGTTATGAGATTGATATTTTTTGATAATTCCTTTTAAATACTGCGCTCTTTCAGCCTTTAATGTTGCATATTCTGCATCTAATAATTTATTTTTTCTATGATTATCACGAAATTCAGATTTTTGGAGTCTATTTGCATTAATGTTGGACTCCATCCTTTTTAATTCATGGAGTTCTTGGTAAAAATCATTATTAAAATTGTCGCTTTTAAACCTGGTCAAAATTTCCTCACAATTAAATTGTATTGCATTCTTGGCAATTTCAAGATTTTTAACCTTTTCTTTCAATTGTTTCTCTATTACACTAAGTTCTCTTATCTTATCTGCACAAACTTGCGCCAATTCTTCATCTTCCAATGCTTCAGGGTTTTCACGTTTCTTTCTTCTCATAAGACGATTTTCTTCAATCTTTCTTAACTCTTGTAATTCAATTTCTGAAACTTCATGCTCCTCCAATGCTTTCTGAATTTTAAGGAGTTCTTTTGCTAATTCTGATTCGTCATCACCTTCTCCAGACATAGATTTAAGAGCAACTTCTCTTCTAACCAGTTCTTCAACAGACATTTCGTGATAATTTACATGTTTTCGATTCTCTTCTTCTTTTAAAACTTTCCTCAAAGCCTTATTAACAGCTACTCCCCCTGATCGCGCTAGCGCTTCTCTTTTTTCCATTGGGGCATCAAATTCTAATGTATCCATTCCAACGGTATCAATAAAAGCAATATTAGAACCATATTTTTTATGCAGAGGAGATTCGGACATTTTGGTAGAATATAATGCCTTGGCTAAATCAAGACCATTTTCAACTTTTTTCGGTCCTTGTTTACGTGGATCTCTAAAAACTAAAGCGAAGGCTCTAGGGTTTCCCCCTTCTTTTGTTAATTCCTCAGCAGAAACATAAGGTTCTTTATTAAATACATCTGGTAGATTTTCTAAAAGGCCACCATCTACCTTTACTTTTCTTTGGCCAGTTTCATCCACCATAATAACTGGCTTATAAGCACCTGGAAAGCTTGCTGAAATACGCGCCGCCTGTACAATAGGCATATCAGGAGTATTGGTAGCATTATAATATTCCAACACGCCATCAGATATATTAGATCCTGTTAAGGTTAATCTTTTAATTTGACTGCCATTTGCCTTTGCTAACTCTGCCAATTCCCTAAAAGTAATATTAGGTTTTCCCGTTTTTCTGGCAACAATATCACTTAACCATTGACTCAGCGCTTCGCCTTCCCATAACCCTAAATCAGAGCCCAATGCGAGTCCTGCTATATCTTCGATTTGCTCTGGAATAGAAAAAATCTTTTTTACTTTACTAAAAAACCCTTGTCCTCTACCACGACTTGCAGAATGTCTTCTAGAATCTTCCGTGGCTTCGTTAATTGCCGATGTTTGTCTAATTAAACTAACCCTATCTGCGACAGATTGTTTACCCCCAACATTACTGGATGCCACGTCTTTTAAACGTATAGATTCTATCCATCCGGGCTCACGTTTATCTTGAAATGCTCTAAAATCAATAGCCAACATTTCTTGTCGGATCTCTTTGGCTGTACAGCCAATTGCGAGCAATGTTGCTAAAAGCCCTCCAGCCGAACTACCAGCTACTTCTTCCAATTGTGCCAATACACCGCATTTTTCTAACTCTTCTACTGCACCTACATCACCAATACCCTTCATGCCCCCTCCTTGGCACGTTAAATATCGGATGCCTCTTATAGAAGAGGTTTCTGGGATATCAGTGGACCTAAGAGAGCTATCTGTTTGATTTGCAGAGTTATTCTTTGACAGCATGGCTAGCACAACCCCCAATTTATTTATTAGTTAATTTAATTTATAAATTTTGCCTTCTTACTTAAGTATAGAAATATCAACCTTTAAAAACCACATTAAATTTAAATAAAGGGGGATTGCACAAAGCTTTCATTCAAGTACAATGCAATTACACAGTTCATTTCTATGGTAGTTTATTGAGGAATATACAAGAATTGAGATACTAGTTTTAATAAAGATCTAAAATTTGGTTCTACAATTTAATTAATGGAATTTAAATAATATAAATAGGGAAATTTTTATATGACTACGGTAGTAGAAGATCAGCTTGAAGAATTTATAGAAGGATTCAAGACAGCTCATCTACTATTATCGCAAACTGAAACAAACCATAAAAGCGATGAGACTTATGGCTCTTTCAAAATTGGTGAATGGCGCTGCCAACAAGATGCCTCTATAGAACAAGTCACATACTACTCACCTAACCCTAACCAAACCTTAAGAGAAATTAAGTATGAAGGTTGGAGAAGGCATATAGCAACCAGACGTGAAGAAGAAGGTCCTCGCTTTATTTTCCACATGCGCCCAAGTTCTAATCCCCTACGAGTTCAAGCCGATCTAGCACGCCTAATAGATAATTCTCTATTTAGAGAAATGGGTTGTTGGTTAGAACCTCTTTGGCTAGATCCTAAAAATCCAATTTTAGCAGTCAATTTCTGTGAAGATTCAATTGAATATAACTCTGAATATATAGATGAATTATTCAATAGAATTAGTAGTAAAGTTGAACAAATCCCTGATGAAATAATTATGAGTTTAAAAAGGATTATTGCTCACAGTTGTGTTGAGCGATTCAAAGCCAAAGTAACACATGAGGGTTTTACAGAAGGTTTTCAAAAAGCTATTCACTTATTACGACCTTGTTCCTTAAGAGGTGTGTCTTCTCCTTTTTATGTTGCTGCAATGTTTTGTCAAGAACATGATCAAATTGCGGCCGCAAGAACTCTTATAAAATATATTCATAAAATGCATTGGCAATATGAAGAAGCAAGAGAATTTGAAAGATCCATCTACGATAAACAAATTGATGAATTATTACGAAAAATAGAATATTTAGCACGCGAGAAAATTAAATTACAAGAAAAATTATTCAAAATGGAATCTGCTGTATACTTAGGACCTGAAAAAGTTAAACCAAAAGAACAACCATTAGAAATGGGGCCTCAAGAAGAAAATGTATTAGCAAATAATAAGGTAACATTAGGTATAAGGCAGAAAACCCACGAAACTACGCACCATCACCAATTTAATTGCCAGCCTATCATATTTTCTAAAGTGTGGGAGGTTAAACAACAAAAATTATTTGAAATGTCCATACGAAATATGGCACTTAAACCCAAGGCAACTTTTTAGTATTGCAACAACGCCTAAAATTCATTCTCAAAGGGTGTGTTCCATGTGGACAATATGAATATCAATAGTTCGCCGATTAGCAAAGACATTTTCTTTTACTGAAAAAGCAACTTTAACATAATCTCCTAATTTTATAAAAATTGGCGATTGCATGGTTTGTCTCATTTTAAACCAAACTCCTGTTAAATAAACCCCATCCGCTTCAAGCCTGATCCGCGCATGTGTGCCATCTCCAATAAAACGAATTTCTTTTAAACAAGCATTTAGTTCAAAAACGGGAGATTCAAATTCTCTACCAAATGGTTCTAGTTCTTTTAAAGCTTCTAATAGTTCTAAATTAAAATATTTAATAGGTAAAGTTCCTTCAGTCCAAATAATAGGGCCTAATTTTTCATCCTTTAACTGTAAACGAGTCGCCATTTCAAAGCTTTTAGAAAATTTCTCAAAGTCTTTTGCTTGTAACGTTAATCCTCCGGCCCCTTTATGCCCGCCAAAAGCAATTAACATATGTGGGTGTTGATGATAAATTTCCTGAAGTGCTTGCCGTACATGAAAGTTTTCAATCCCACGTATAGAGCCCGTTATTAGTGATGGATCTGAAATTTTAGTGGCAAAAAAAATGGTGGGTCGGCCAAAAATGTCCTTAATTCGGCTTGCAGCAATACCTTGCACACCTGCATGGCTCTCTTTAAGATAAATACAAAGACTACTCTTTCCTTGATCCATCTGAGATTTGGCTTCTACCAGCCCCTTCAAAACAATATCTTGTTGAATTACTTTACGTTCAGTATTATATTCCTGTAAAGAAATTAGACTGGTTTTGGCATCAACATCTGTTTGTGCTAATAAAAAATTTACTGATCCAAATGCAGTAGATAGACGACCATCACTATTTAAAAGTGGTGCAATTCGAAAACCTAAATCTTCCGAACGAAGTGGACCCGGCGTATGTACTTTAATAGCCCGCCAACAAGGTCGTACACCAGCCTCAATTAATTTCAAACCATAAGAAACAACGACTCTATTATTCACACTGCGAGCAATACTGACACAATCTGCAATCGTACCAACAGCCACAAAATCTAATGAATCGATTAAAGTAGGTGCTGTAGCAGGCAAATAACCCTTAGTGATTAATTTTTGGCGAGTTGCAGCACATAATAACCAAGCAACCATACAACCCGCAATATAAGGATCCCCATAACCACACGCTTCCCGAGTAGGGTTTAAACAAGCATAAGCACTTTTAGGTGGTCCTTCCTTGGGTAACTCATGATGATCAGTTACAATAACATCTATACCCGCTTCTTTTAAAAGTCGGATCCGTGATTCATCTGAAGAACCGTTATCTGCAGTAATCACTAAACTGGCTCGTGGAGAATCATTTAAGATCCGTAAAGCGACAGGCTCTGATAAACCATATCCTTCCGTAAGTCGATGCCCAATATAAGAAAAAATCTTAGCTTTAGGATGTTTAAAATGTGTCGTTAAATTATGATACAGCACGGCATGGCTGGTCTGGCCATCACAATCATGATCGGTTTCTATTCCAATGTACTCGCCTTGAATAATCGCCATTGCTACCCGCTCGGCAGCCTCATCCATATCCGCCATATTAAAAGGCGAGAATAAATTTTTTAACCGAGGGGATAATACTTCTAAAAGGGGGAGATCAGATGGCAAGGGTCTGGAAGCAATAACTCTAGCCAAAATGGGATGTAACCCTACTGCTAGGCCTTGAGCTTCTCGTTCTTCACTATAGGCTCTGGTTTTAATGAGTGGTCTTGGTAAATCAATATCCACCATCATTTTCCTTAAAATGATCCTCATGCTAAAAAGTTTTAGAGTACAATAGGTAACATGGAATTTGCACTAGATAATGGTAACGCTTCCTATCAAATTAAAGCTTATCGTAAAGGAAGCATTATAGTTAACAAACAAACTTATAACTGCTCCATTTTGATCATGCCAGAGCTATTGATTGCGCCGTGGGAGGTAGATTCCTTTGAAAGCTTAACTTCTAAGCATTTCGAAATTTTATTGCCGCACAAACCCCAAGTTGTATTGCTTGGAACAGGAGAAACAAGCCGTTTCCCTGACGTTGAAATTTTTTCAACTCTCATTGAACACAAAATTGGCTTTGAAGTGATGAGTACTGCTGCAGCCTGTCGAACTTATATGCTTTTAATGGCAGAAGGTCGCCATGTAGCAGCCACATTATTATGTTAGGAAAATATCAAATTTGAAGATTATACCCTTCACAATATTCAAACATCTATCCTATACTTTGCTCTCTTCGTTATTATTAATTATCGCCATTTATTTTCCAGTTGAATGCCTTACCCCATCTGGACTACATGTGCTACGCATGCCTATTTCTCTTGACGCCATCCATAGCAAAAGTTATCGCTTTTCCATTACTAAAAAAACCTCTTATTGCCTCTTGCTTGAAAAAGACAGGGCATTCCCATTACAAGAAAATGAATATTCAAAAAAGCCATTTAATGCCCTAGAAGAATTGGATCTTCATTGGAAAATTGAACACAATCAGGATGTCATACAACAAGGCACTACCAAAGCCCAAACATTTAGCGGATCTATCAACGCTAAAGAAGTAAACCGAAATCTAGGATGTTTTGAAATTTCAAAAGGCAATTATATTATTCATATTTCAATAAACGCTGCTAAAACTTTTGAACCCTCGATATATCGAATAATATTAGATGAAAACATTGGCAATAGAGCACAGATGGTTGCCTGGATCAGTTTTTATTTAAGAATAGTGTTCATTGCTATTTTTACTGTTATAACTTCCATATTGTCTTTATTCTTATTTTTTAAAATAGGAGAAGCAAGTTTTTTGAAAATAAAAAAACTCTAAAATAATAAAATCAAACTTTAGGGGTTGTTCAAAAATAACTTTGCCTTTTTGGCTCCCAATGTAACTTCAAATTTAAACGTACTGGAAGAAGGAAAATAGCGAGGATACCGAAGTATCTCGAGATTTTTCGACTGAGGAACGTTTAAAGATAATATTAGAGTGGAGTAAGATGCAAAAAAGGCAAAGTTATTTTTGAACGACCCCTTATATCGATAACCTGGCTCGAATGTCTTGATTAACAGAAATATTGTTTTCAAAATTAACCTCAACAGCTCTCTGACTTTTCTCAATAGCTTGATAAATGGCATTCTGACCATTTTGATCTATATTATTATTCGACAGATCAATATTTTTAATATTAGGATTTGATAATATTAGTGCTGCAATACTATAAGCGCCAACTTGAGTAATTCCGTTAGAAAAAAATTGCAACGTTTCAACAGTGTTATTTTCTTTTAAAGCCTTGCAAAGCTCTGCTACATCAGCATCCGTTAGCCCTAGGGCACCAAAACATAATAATGGCGTTTTTTTTGTCAACGCTATACAGCAATAATCATCAATGGTAAACATAAAAGCACCCTTATTTATCTCGTTAAGGGTGCTTATACACGGTTTTTTAGGGCACGTCAATTACTATTTCGGATCCTCCTCTAAAAAAACCGCCCAACAGAAGATACACAACGACGGTTTGTCGGCGCAGGCCGTTCTCCAGAAAAGGCTATATTAAACACAGCTTCTATTTGATCAATAAAGGGCTTTACTTTGGATTGCCTTAATTCATCTGGTACGTCACTACCAGGATCAGCCATTGGAAATAAAAATCTAAAAGGCATGAGGTGTTTTTTAGAGCCATGAAGTTGCCCATGCATATAGTGTCGAAATTTATCTAAAGAATCAAAATTAGCCCCTACTGTAGATATTCTATGTTGCTCTACTGGAATCTCCAAGTACTTTTTTGCAAGATTTTGGGCGTCTAATTCAAGAAGTTGTCTTAATAAACCCATTAAAGCCAATTGAAGTTGAACTTTTAATTCAGCCCCTCCTGATAATAAAGCCATCGGCAATGTCTTTTTATCTAAGGTCAAAAATATTTGTTTTATTTCGCTGACAAGTTCTTTTGAAGCATAAGTATTAACATCAGATGGAGTATGAAATCGATCATCATAGGAAATTTGAAGACTTGTCACTAACTTGCAAAAATTCAAAATATCGAATTTTTCCTGCCTGTAATCTACCTCTGCCTCAAAGCTCCCTATTCCTCCACCAGTATTTGGAGTAAGCTTTCTTGCAACATGATAACCCAGGGAAAAATGGCTAACAGGGGATCTTTCGCTTTCTTGTTCTTTTGATTCATAGGAAAACTCTTTTAGAATCTCTTCAAAATTTTTCTTTAATTGTTTACTATTAAAATCCGTTATCCCAGTATTTGCATCAAACTCAAATTCATTCGTTTGTTTTCTTTTTAGTCCAACAAGAATTTTAGCAGCTATCTCTATCTCATTAGTACTCATAGTCAATCTCCAAATTAACATTAATTTTTAAAATTTACATGCAGTGTGCATATTAACAATTACAAATAGTCAATGCAATGATGTGTATATACACAAACAAAGAATTTTTGTTACAAACCAAGATTAGTGCAACGGTGGTCAGGTTATAGACTTCTATTTTTCAAGTGCTTTTATTATTTTATTTACATCTTCTTCAGTAGAAATAGAGTCTATGGCCAGCACAGCTACTTCTTCAAATAAGCTATCGCGTTCAAGATGCTGTTTATCTAAAAATGCTTTTCGATCAGCGATTGGGAGTAGTGGAGATCGGCCACTTGGCCACCGTTCAATTTGCACCGGTGTTGAGACTTTTAAATAAACAACAAACTCCGAGGATAACAATTTTCTATTTTTTTCTGTGGCGATTACAGCTTCTTCCAGTATTACCACAACCTGCTCTTTGCCAATATAATGAGATATTATTTCAGATTCACATTGATGAAATGCTTCCTCACCCTGTTTTCCCAAAATTTCATTCAAATTTCGTCCAATGTAACGCTCTAAACCAGGATTGGCATCGATATACTGCCAACCAAGTTTTTTAGCTAAAGCTTCACCCACTAATGATTTACGTGCACCCATATGTCCGACGATGAAAATACGTTTAGGCTTAGTCATTTTTATATATTCCCTAGGTTAATGTTTAATAGGTCAACAAATAGGCAACCAATTTCCGGTAATTTTCAGTCTAGTTGAAATGACTTTAATGGTCTAGACCACTACCATAAAGTTGTCTAGAACATATC